>DATFKK010000131.1 GCA_035268685.1 Candidatus Krumholzibacteriia bacterium
AAGACCACCAGGGCGGCGATCGCCGCCGCCACGGGCTGGACGATCTCCTCACGGAGGTGTTCCGCTTCGATCCGGTGGGTCATCATCACCCCGAACACGACCAGGACCAGGATGCCGCCCACGTAGACGATGACCTGGGTCGCGGCCAGGAAGTCCGCCCCCAGCATGGCGTACATGGCGCACACCGAGAACAAGGCGAACAGCAGACCGAATGCGGAGTGCAGAACGTTGCGCGAGAAGGCGACACCAGCGGCGCCGAGCACACCCATTCCCGCGAAGAACAACCAGATGGGTCCTTCCACTGTTTTCTCCTACTCGGCCGAGGTCGGGGATTCGTCCGACGGCTTCGTCTTCTCGCCGGTCTTGGCGCCGGCACCCTCGCCGGGACCCTCGCGCGCACCCTCGCCGGCACCGTCGCCGGCGGCAGGAGCGGCCTTCTTCTTCTTGGGCGGCTTGTAGGGAGTCACCGGCTCGTCCACGAACTCGTAGACGAGCGAATCCCGCAGGTAGACCGAGTGGTCGTAGTCGTGGCTCATCGTGATGCAGTCGGTGGGGCAGTGCTCGGTGCACAACGAGCACCAGATGCACTTGTTGTAGTCGATGGCGTAGCGCGCCATCTTCCGTTCCTTCCCCTTGCCCTCCATCTCGATGTAGATGCAGTCGACCGGGCAGTCCTTCGCGCAGATCATGCAGGCCGTGCAGCGCGGGACGTCGTTGTGCACGAAACCGCGGAAGCGGTCGGGCAGTGCCCATCGCTCCTCGGGGTACTGCTGGGTGACCGGAGTCTTGCCCAGGTGCTTGAAGGTGATCCCCATGCCGATCGCGATCGACTTGGCGGAATCGACGATGTCTCGCAGGACCTTGACCATTTCGTTCCCTCGCAACCGGGGGACCGGGTTCGAGACGCAGGGTCAGCCGACGATCACGCGGGCCAGACCGTAGATCATGAGCAGTGCCAGCGTGGCCGGGATCAGGACCTTCCAGCACACGTGCATGAGCTGGTCGACCCGCAGGCGTGGCAGTGTCCAACGCAACCAGATCTGCACGAAGACCAGGAACACCGACTTGACGATGAACACCAGTGGCGCCGGCATGAAGGCGTCGACCGCCGGAATGCCGATGTACCATCCACCGAGGAAGACCGTGACCGCGATCGCCGAGACCACGAACATCTCGGCGTACTCGCCCAGGAAGAAGAATGCGAACTTCATTCCCGTGTACTCGGTGTTGTACCCGCTCACGAGCTCGCTCTCGGTCTCGGGCAGGTCGAAGGGCGTCCGGTTGACCTCGGCCAGGGAGCTGATCAGGTAGACCACGAAGGTGATCGCGCCCACCAGCGGGAGTCCGCCGAAGACGTTCCAGGTCCAGATCCCGCCGCCCTGGCGCTCGACGATCTCGATCAGGTTCAGGCTCCCGGTGGCCATGACGACCGGCAGAACGGCCAACCCCAACGGAATCTCGTAACTGACCACCTGCGCCGCACCACGCATGGCGCCGTACAGCGACCACTTGTTGTTGCTGCCCCATCCCGCGGCCAGGATTCCCATGACGACCAGACCACTGGTCGCGAACAGGTACAACAGGCCGATGTCCATGTCCGCCCCGACCCAGTTCGGACCGAAGGGCAGCACCACGAAGCTCAGGAAGGCTCCGGTGAACACGAGGATCGGCGCGAGCCGCCACAGGAACTTGTCGGCCTCCGTCGGCCAGATGTCTTCCTTGCGGAGCAGCTTCAGTGCGTCGGCAATGGTCTGGAGCGCGCCGTGATAGCGCCCCACGTACATGGGGCCGTAGCGGCTCTGGATGTAGCCGGCGACCTTGCGCTCGAGCCACACGAAGAAGAGAGCCGCCAGGGCGAGACCGCCGAAGAGGCTCAGACCGAAGCTCAGCGAAGCTGCGCCCACCAGGGTCCACTCGGGGAGCCCGGCGAAGAGCCCGGTCGACTCGAAGATCTGCCGCATGGGTTCCACGACGTCGTCTTCCTCACCTCGCCGGCGCCCACCGGGGGCGCCGGACGTTCATCGGTCGATCTCTCCCAGGACCAGGTCCAACGACCCGATCGTCGCACACAGATCGCTGATCATCTGACCGGGCCCGATCTTCTCGATCACGTGAAGATTGTGGAACGCCGGGCTGCGGGTCTTGGCCCGGAAGGGTTCGGGGCCGCCGTCGCTGATCACGTGGAAGCCCATCTCGCCCTTCGGGGCTTCGGTGCGCACGAAGATCTCGCCGGGCGGGATCTTCAGCGTGCGCGGCATCTTCGCCATGACCTCGCCGTCGCTCGGCAATTGCGCGAGCGCCTGCTCGATGATCCGCACGCTCTGGGCCATTTCTTCCATGCGGACCCAGTAGCGGTCCCAGCAGTCGCCCAGGGTGCCCACGGCCCCCGTACCGACCGGGACGTCGAAGTCGAAGCGGTCGTAGATCGAATAGGTCTCGTCGCGGCGCAGGTCCCAATCGACGCCGGCGCCGCGGAGCACCGGTCCGGTGCAGCCGTAGTCGATGGCCGTGTCGCGGTCGACGACTCCGACATTGGCGGTACGCTCGACGAAGATCTTGTTCTCGGTGAGCAAGCGGTTGTACTCGTCGAGCTTCTTCGGGAACAGCTTCACGAAGAGCTCGATCTCCTCGATGGCGTCGGGGGGGATGTCCCACTTCACCCCGCCGATGTCGTAGTAGCTGTACATCAACCGGGCGCCGCAGACCTTCTCGAAGATGTTCAGGATCGCCTCGCGCTCACGCATGGCGTAGAAGAAGGGCGTCAGCGCGCCGACGTCGAGACCGTAGGTCCCGAAGGCGATCAGATGGCTCGCGATCCGGTTCAGTTCACCGATGATCACGCGCACGTATTCGGCGTACTCGGGGACCTCCACGCCGATCCCGGTCGACTCCATGAGCTTCTCGACCGCGTAGCACCAACCCCAGTTGCAGTTCATGGCCGCCAGGTAGTCCATGCGATCGGTGTAGATCACGTACTGATGATACGTGTTCCCCTCGGCGATCTTCTCCGCACAGCGATGCAGGTAGCCGATATAGGGCGTCACCGAGTGGACCATCTCGCCATCGGTGGTGATGAACAGCCGGAGCACGCCGTGGGTCGACGGGTGCTGCGGACCCATGTTGATGTGCAGGAGTTCGCTCTTGATCGGCTTGGCTCGATCGCCGATGGGGGTCGCGGTCTCGAACCTCACGTTGGAATCACTCACTGCGCGTCGCCTCCGTTCCTCGACGCCTCGGCTTCCGCTTCCTGCTGCTGACGCACCGAGAGGGGCAACCCCTCGAGCGGCACGTCGTGGTAGCGGGCCGGCATCTCGTAGTCCTTGCGCAGGGGGTGGCCTACCCAGTCCTCCGGAAGAAGGATCCGGCGCAGATCGGGGTGGCCTTCGAATTCGATCCCGTACATGTCGTAGGTCTCACGCTCGCCCCACAGGGCCGTGGACCAGACCGAGGTCACCGTCTGCACGACGGGTGTCTCACGCGGAACACGCGCCCGCAGGGTCAGCAGCTCGCGCGTCGAGAAGTTCTGCACGTGGTAGACCACACTGAAATCGCCGGTGGCGGGCTCGGTGACCGCCTCGACCGAGCCGTCCTCGGCGTACTTGGCGATCTTGCGGTGCTTGCCCTTGCCGTTGTCGTCGTAGCCTTCGTGATCGACGCCCGACACGTTCAGCAGGCGATCGAAGCCCAGCTCCTGATGGAGGCAGCGCGCCACGTCGCCCACCAGATCCGCGCGCACCGTGATCGACGGTTGGACCGACTCGGTGTCGACGACGACCACCGCGTCGTGACGGACCACGTCGTGCAGGCGGTCGACGATCGTCTGGAGATCCATGGCCATGGCTACTCCGGGATCTTGTGGATGTAGTCGTCGACCCACTTCGGCTTGACCAGGCGGTCGCCCTTGCGGCCGCGGATCTTGTCCTGCAGTCGCATGAGACCGTCGAGCAGCACCTCGGGCCGCGGCGGACAACCCGGAACGTAGACGTCGACGGGAACCATCATGTCGACACCCTTGACCACGTGATAGCCGTACTTGAAGTAGGGACCACCGCCGATGGCACAACTGCCCATGGCGATCACCCACTTGGGGTCGGGCATCTGGTCGTACAGACGCTTCAGACGCGTGGCCATCTTCGCGGTGACCGTGCCCGACACGATCATCAGGTCGGTCTGCCGCGGCGTGGCGCGCATGGCACCGGCTCCGAAGCGGTCGAAGTCGTAGCGAGTCCCCGCGGCGGACATCATCTCGATCGCGCAGCAGGCCAGGCCGAAGGTCATGGGCCAGATACTCGAGAGCTGACCCCAACGGAACAGGTCCTCGAGCTTCGCGAGCACCACGTTGCCGCTGCTCGGTTCGGCCACCTGTTGGAGCTGCTCGTCGACGTCGAAGTCGAGAAGGTTCTCGCGGTCGTCACCGATCCGGTCGCCGACGACGTTGAAGGCGGGTTCGGGTTGCGTGCGCGGAGACTTTCGATCAGCGGACATCTGCGCCCTCCAGTTCGCGTTCACCGCCGACCGGACCCGTCCGTCCCGGCGAGCTGAAGCGCGACAGGGGCCGCAGCTCTTCGCGCTCGCGCGGTGCCAGGACCTTCACCCAGTCCAGATCGCCCTTCCGCCACACGTAGGCCAGGCCCAGCACGAGGATGGCGACGAAGATCGCCATTTCCGCGAAGGCCAGCACGCCGATCTCGGTGAGCATGTCGTTGAACGCGACCGCCCATGGAATCATGAAGATCAGCTCGACGTCGAAGATGATGAAGAACAGCGCGACCAGGTAGAACCGGATGTTGAACCGGACCCACGGAGATCCCTCGGCTTCTTCACCGCACTCGTAGACCCGCTGCTTGAAGTCGTACAGCCGCTTCGGCCGCAGCAGCTGGGAGATCGCCTGGGTCACGAGGATCAGCCCGACACCCAGACACAGGAAGACGAAGACGGTCGCGAAGTGCGTCAGCACCTTCGGCTCCAGCGGTTGGTAGGGCGCGCGGCCCAGCGTTCGGATCGCGGATGGCCGGCGTTGGGAGGGGGACGTGAAGCGGTGTCCGGGAAACCGGAATGGATCCGGACCCGCGAATCACGGCCAAACCCTACGCACAATGGCGTTTCCTGTCAGGAGGAAGAGCGTCCTAGACTTGTGATCTGTCCTTCGATGGTTCTATGATCATCGAACTGTGATGTGCGTGTTCAGGGGAATCGAACTTCCGGAAACGGGGAGCGACCGGCGTGACCGGCGAAGCGACGCAGGAACTGGCCGCCCGATTCAAGGCCCTGGGCGATGCGACCCGACTGCGGATCCTGGGTCTGTTGGCCCGCCGTGCCCGCCACGGCGAAGAGCTGGCCGCAGCCCTCGAGATCTCCCCGTCGACGGTGAGTCATCACCTGAAGCTGTTGCGGCAGGCCGGCATGGTCTCGATCACCCGCGAGAACCCCTACGTGCTGTTCCGCCTGCGCCCGGAAACCCTTCGGGCCGTGGGGTCCTTGCTCGAGGACCCCTACGATCTGGCCGACACCCTCGACCTGCCGCGCGAAGAATCCGTGGACGATGACCACGTCGGTCCGTGGTTGGACGAGCGCGGTCGTCTTCGCGAACTCCCGACCCACCGTCTGCACCGGCAGACGGTGCTCCGGTGGGTCCTCGACCAGCTCGATCCCGCGCGCTTCTACGCAGAGGCCGAACTCCGGCTGGCCCTCGACGCCATCGCCTCCGAACCCGACGCCCTGCGCGACCTGCTCGTGGACGCCGGGTTCCTCCGCAAGTCCGGCAGCGTGTACCGCGTGGTCGAAACGGCGGGTACGGAATGATCCGGATCTTCGCCGTGGGCCGGCTGCGAACCGAGTGGACCCGCGTCGCCTGCGAGGACTACCGACGCCGCGCGTCCCGCTTCGCCCGGATCGACGTCGTGGAGGTCCCCGACACCGGCCCCGAGCGCGAGGGGCGCACGGTCCTGGGTGCGATCGGCCGGGACCACCTCGTGACCTGCGACCGTCGCGGCGAGCAGATCAGCAGTGAGGACCTGGCCGCGCTGCTGGGCCGTCACGGCTCGATCGCCCTGACGATCGGCGGTCCCGACGGGCTGTCGGTCGCGTTGCAGGAACGGGCCGACGCCTCGATCGCCTTCGGTCGGATCACGCTGCCCCACGAGCTGGCGCGCGTGGTCCTGCTCGAACAGGTCTACCGCGCCCTGTCGATCCGGGCCGGCCATCCCTATCATCGGTGAACCCACCCCCGGACCCGGCAACCATGGCCCACCGACCCTTCCGCTACCATGTCTTCCCCTGCACGGGGAAGAGCTGCGGGGCCGAGCACGGCGAGGCCGTGGCGAAGCGCTTCAAGGAGTTGCTTCCGGATCGAAAGGACCTCCGGATCCGGATCAGCGCCAGCCGATGCCAGGGAATGTGCACGATCGGTCCGAACGTCGTCGTGTATCCCGAGGGGTTCGTGTACCACGGTGTGGAACTCGCCGACGTCGACGCGATCGTCGAGCAGCACCTGCGCGGCGGGCGTCCGGTCGAGGGCCTGACCCGCGAGCCCGACACCCGGAATCCGAAGTCCGACGAACAGCAATCGAGCTGCTGAATCTCTGTGAGCGCTGGGGACAACCCCCGGGGACAGCCGTCGAAGAATCGCTCTAAACCATTATACTAAAATGACTTGAGACGTTGTCCCCATTTGCGCCCTGGTTGTCCCCACCGACCGCTGATGGCGTAACGACACAGACATTCCCATACCCCGGATCGATTCCGTTCAACCTTCGTCCAGCGTGCCCAGCTCTCGCAGCAGATCCCAGCTGTAGATGCCCGTTCGATGCCCATCGCCCCAGGTGAAGGCGATCGCGTAGCTGCCGATGCGTTCGCTGCCCGCGATGCGGGTGCTGTCCTCGGTCAACGGGGGTGGAGCCGACGGCCGGCGGACCGCCCCGGTCACATCGGGCTCTCCCGAGCAATGCGCACAAGGGCAATGGGTTCGTAGTGTCTTCGTACTGATCACCGATTCGTCGCCGTCCTGCCACTTCACTGCCAGGAAGTCGCCCACGATCTCGATGCGCTCGGGTCCACGGGGCATTTCTCGCGACCTCCCTGCGACGCTTCTGGATGGTCTGGTCCTTGCAGTTCCCCGGCGGACACCGGATCGACCGCGATGGGGCCCGCCACGCCAGGCCGGACCGCGATCGATTCGTTCCGGGGACCGGACGATGCCGCGCGCCAAGATAGCGCGCAAGTGCCGTCTCGGCCCCCGACCGCACGAATGCGCCCGGGCGGCGCCCGGTCCCACCGCCCCGAGGAGTTCAGTCCGGCGATGCTCGACATCCACCGCGCCCGGCGATCCCTGCTCCTGACCGTGGCGGCCTGTGCCGTCGTGGCGGGCTGTGCCGCCGATCCCCAGGGCAACCCGAGCGGCCGACCGGACCACCCGCGGGCGGGCGGAGTCCTCCACCTCGCCCAGATCGAGCCGTCCACTCTCGACCCCGCCACCGTCTACGACAGCTACGACGCCGCCGTGGTCAACCAGATCCACGCGGGGCTGTTGCGCCACGACCGCAACTTCAGCGTGCGGCCGGACGTGGCCACCTCCTGGACCATCGATCACGATGGGCTCGAGTACCGCTTCGAACTCCGTCGGGGTGTGCGCTTCCACGACGGCACCCCCCTGACCGCCGCCGACGTGGTCCACTCCGTCGAGCGCGTCTTCCGCATCGATCCCGAGTCGACGATCCTCGCTCGGCAGTACCTGGGAGTGATCGCCGGCACCGATGCCTTCGCCCGCGGTGAAGCCGACTCGATCGAGGGTCTCGAGATCCTCGGGCCCCACGCCCTGGCGATCCGCCTGGAACGACCCTACGCGCCCTTCCTCAACGTCCTGGCCTCCGAGTTCGCGCGGATCCTTCCGCGTCCCGAGAGCGGCGGCGACCCCGTCGACGGCAGCGTCGGATGCGGGCCCTTTGCCCTGCGCTCGTGGACTCCCGGCGAACGCCTCGTCCTGGATCGCTTCACCGACTACCACGGACCGGGCGCGCACCTCGACGGTCTCGTGATCGAGACACCACCGCCTCCGGTCCTGCCCCGTGCGATTCGTGGCTTCATCGAAGGCGACGTCCACGTCGTCGAGCTGACGAACACAGCGATCGAGGCCGTGGCCGCGGTTCGCGACGCACGGGTCCATCAGCGCCGCGAACTCAGCCTGACCTTCCTGGCCTTCGCCGTGGATCGCCCCCCCTTCGACGATCCCGACGTCCGCCGGGCCGTGGCGCACGCGATCGACGTCGCATCGTTGTCGGGCATCGACGAGCACCGGCGCCCCGCGGCGACCGGAGTCCTTCCGCCCGGCTTCCCCGGCTACGAGCCGCTCGACAAGTGCCTGTCGTTCGCCCCAGCACGCGCCGCTTCGCTGCTGGCAGCGGCCGGGCACCCCCGGGGCGGCGGACTGCCCCGGGTCACCATCGCCATCCCTCGCCGGGGAGAGGGCTTCGAGACGCTTGCCCTGGACCTGTGCCACCAGATCGAAGCGAGCGGTCTCGACGTCGAGCCACTGCTCGTCGACTGGAACGACTTCGACCGTGGTCTCCGCAGCAACGCCTACCATGCCTTCCTGCTCACCTGGATGCCGGACCTGCCCGACGCCGATTCGTTCTTCTATCCGCTCTTCCACACCGGCGGTAGCGTCAACCACCTCCACTATTCCGATCCCGAACTCGACGCCTGGCTCGACACCGCCCGGGTCGAGCTCGACCGGACCCGCCGCACACGCCTCTACCGGCGGGCGGAGCAGCGCGTGCTCGAGGACGCTGCCATCGTGCCCCTGCACTTCAATTCGACGGTCTTCGCGGCACGGCCCTCGGTGCAGGACTTCCAGGTCACGTCGATGGGCGGCGCGAACCTTCCCCTGCGCTCGGTCTGGCTCGACCCTTCCGCCGGAAGGGGAGCGCGATGAAGCCGCCAGCCCCCCTGCCCACGCGCGTGCGCACGGCTGCCAAGAACATGCGCATGCAGACGCGGTTCATGCTGACCTTCGGCACGGTGGTGATCACGCTCATGGTGATCGTCGTCGTGTTCGCTGCCCAGCGACAGTCACGCACCGCCGTCGACCAGATCGAGAAACGCGGGCTCACCATCGCGCAGTCCCTGGCCACGGCATCGACCCCCTCGCTCCTCACCTACGATTACTCGTCCCTGCAACGACTCGCCGACGACATCGATGACCAGACCGGTGCCGTGTACGTGATCGTTCACGACAAGGAACACACCGTGGGGGCGTTCAGCGGACGCCCCGACCAGCAGTGGAAGAAACTCGACGATCCACTGTCGGTCTGGGCGCTGACGTGCGACGGCCCCGCCGTCCGAAAACACGACGGACGCGACCTCGGACTGTCCGGAGAGCTGCGCGGTCCGGCTCTGGACGTGCTCGAGGTCGCCATGCCCGTACGGCTGGGAGACGAGTCCACCCGATGGGGAACCGTACGCGTCGGCCTGTCCCTGGCCGAGCTGCACGCCCAGGTGGCGGCCACCGTCCGCGATCTCACGCTACTCGGTGTCTTCGCCGTCGTCGTCGTGCTGCTCTCGGCCCGCGTGTTCACGAACCGGATCACCGAACCCCTGCGTGAACTCTCCGAGGCCGCGGCGCGCGTGGCCGACGGCGAACTCGAGCAGAGCCTCGACGAAGAGCTCGCCGGGGAGCTGGGCGACGCTGCGAAGAGCTTCAACAAGATGACGCAGGACCTGCGGCGCAGTCATGACGCGATCCGCTACCAGAAACAGCACCTCGAGAACATGGTGCAGGAGCGCACCGGCGCGCTGCGGCAGAAAGCGCGCGAACTCGAGAAGGCGAACCGCGAGCTGAAGGAGGTCGATCGCCTGAAGAGCGATTTCCTCAGCAACGTCAGCCACGAGCTGCGCACACCACTGACCTCGATCCGGAGCTTCACCGAGATCCTGGCCGACGGCATGGCCGTCACACCCGAAGAACAGAGCGAGTTCCTGTCGATCATCTCGAGTCAGACCGACCGACTCACGCGCTTGATCGGCGATCTGCTCGACCTGTCCAAGATCGAGGCCGGCGAGTTCTACTGCAATCTCGACACGCTGTCGCTCCGTTCCCTCGTGCTCGGACCGAGCCTGGAGACGGTGCAACACGCCGCACAGGAGTCCTCGATCCAGATCGAGACCGACATCGACGAATCCCTGCCCGAGGTGGTCGGGGACGGCGATCGCCTGAGTCAGGTGACCATGAACCTGCTCGACAACGCCATCAAGTTCACCCCGGCTGGCGGACGCATCGTCGTGCGGGCCCATCGGTGTCCGGTGCGGGTTCCGAATGGAACCGCCGGACCCATCTTCCACGGGGTCGAGAGCGACACGCCCGAGTCCGGGGACTACGTCGTGGTCACCATCGAGGACGACGGCTGCGGGATCCCGCCCGAGGATCAGCAACGCGTGTTCGAGAAGTTCGGACAGGTCGGCAACGTTCTCACGAGCAAGCCGCAGGGCACCGGCCTGGGCCTGGCGATCTCGGCCAGCATCATGGTGCAGCACGGTGGAGCGCTTTGGCTGCGCAGCACGCCCGAGCAAGGCTCGGCCTTCGTCTTCAGTGTCCCCGTCAGTGGCGTGGGCTCGGACACGACCGAATCACGCGTCGACTCCGGCGGACGCACGCGCGTCGAATCGGTACCGACCGAGCAGGCCGTCCTCGATGCCCTCCTCCGGATGGAGTCCGGCACGCGGATCCTGGTGGTCGACGATGACCTCGATCGCGTCGAGACGGTGATCCGCGCGCTGGAGGCTTCGGGCTTCCGCGCCCTCGGTTGCGAAGGGGGAAGCCCGGCCGTGGAGAACGCCCGCGAGATCGATCCCGACGCCGTCGTGCTGGCCTCCGCCCTGGGAGATCTCAACGGCTACGAGGTCCTCCGCCGCCTGCGACAGGACCCCCGTACCCGCGACATTCCCGTCATCGTGATCGGCCCGCTCGACGAAGCGCGCAAGGCCTACGAACTCGGAGCCGACGTCCACGTCCCCCGTGTCGACCTGTACCAGGACGAGATGGGTCTGCCGGTGTGAGCCGCCGCGAACTGCAGCAGGAGCCCGCCATGCACCGAGACGATGCCTACGTCCTCGTGGCCGACGACGATCCACTCGTCCTGAAGTCGATCGAGTTCATCCTCGGTCGTGCCGGCTTCCACATGCGAACGGTCACCGATGGTGCCGAGGCTCTCGCCACCGCCCGCCGCGACCCACCCGCCGTGGCCCTGCTCGACGTCATGATGCCCGAACTGAACGGCCTCGAGGTCTGCCGGGCCATGAAGGCCGACCCTGCCCTGGCCCAGGTTCCCGTTTTCCTGGTCACCGCCCGCGCCATGAGCGCCGAGCGCCGACTCGGACTCGACGCCGGGGCCGACGCCTACGTGACCAAGCCCTTCGTGAACTCCGAACTCGTCGAGCTCGTCCGTGGGGTCTTCGATCCGAGCCGCACCTAGGCCCGCACCGACGCACCGGCAGCGACACCCTCGACCACCAGATCGTCGTGCGCGGCGATCTGCTTCGGATACCGCCGCCGGAACCACCCCACGACCAGATAGGCGAAGGGCGTGTCGATCGCCGCGGCCAGCGCCTTGAAGGTCCATCCGGCCAGGATCATCTGCGGGATCCGATCCTGCGACTCGGTCCCGATGAACAGAAGACCCACCACCAGGGAGCTGTCGACGAGCTGGCTGAACATCGTCGACGCGTTGTTGCGCAGCCACAGGTGGCGCCCCCGCGTGAGCCGCCGCCAGAAATGGAAGATCTGGATGTCGACGAGCTGGGCCACCAGATAGGCGACCATCGACGCCGCGACCGCGCGCCCCGTCTTGCCGAAGATCTGGTGGAAGTAGTGGTCGAACTGCTCGGCCGGATACGCGGCACCAGTGTCGACGTCGACGCCGCCGATGCTGGGGATCTGGTCGGCCACCCACACGACCGCCACGGTGAACACACTGGCCACCAGTCCGCTGATCACCACCTGGTTCGCACGCCGCCGCCCGTAGCACTCGCTCAGCACGTCGGTCACGAGAAAGGTCAGCGGGTAGGGCAGGATGCCCACCGACAGGTAGAAGTACTCCTCGATCCCGAAGGGCTCCCACAGGAAGAACTTCTGGACGATGAGATTGCAGACGACGAGCGCGGCGATGAACAGCCCCGCCAGCACCAGGAACACGAACTCGAACTCGCGCTCCCGGCCGGGGCCGTAGGGGCCGTATTCTTCTCTCATGGAGAGGGAATCTAGTGGAATCCGGGGTGGCGTCGAGAGGGGGTGGGTTGCGGCGCATCCCCGCGCGCCGGTAGACTCGACGATTCGCGCCCAGGAGAATCCGACACCATGAAGTCCCAGGCTCTCGCGCTCACCACCATCCTGCTGACGGTCCTGTTCGCCGCCTGCAACGGAGACCGCCCGGTGGCCCCGGCCCCATCCGCTTTCGATCCGGCCGACCTGGTCGGACACTGGGTGCGGTCGTTCGAGGAAGAGTCGACGGAGGATCCAAACGTCGAGTGGTACCGCCCCGCGGAATCCCACGACTTCCCACCCGCGCGGTTCCGCATGGCCTACCGGTTCCGCGCCGATGGAAGCTGTCAGTACCTCCGGCTCTCTCCCGTCGACGCCCACGAGACGAGAGCGGGAACATGGGACTTCGTCGACTCGGATCCGAGACGGATCCTGATCACCGATACCGAGGGCGTGGTCCTCGACCACGTGTCGTTCCGCGTCGTCTCGGTGAACGGCGACCTGCTCCGGATCGAGCGAG
>DATFKK010000132.1 GCA_035268685.1 Candidatus Krumholzibacteriia bacterium
CGGAAGACACGAAGGGGAGTTCCGGTTCCGCGTCGCCGGCGTGCGTGCGTGGGTCGGCCGAGACGAGCGAAGCTGTGCGAGCCGCCCGAGGGGCGACCAGCGGCGACGCGCCGATGCCGGCTTCGGACCCATCTCCCCCCGAGGCTCGCGTCTCCGTCTCGTTCAGCATGACCCGTGAGGACTTCGCCGCTCTGCAGGCCGCGCGCACGCGCCTGAGCCGCACGCGGCCGAAGCCGCTGACCCTGGAGGAAACGATCCGGGTGCTCGTCGCCTTCCACGACGAGCGTCGACCGAAGCCACGCAGGCGGTCGAATCCGCCGACGGCCCGCCACACGCGCCACATCCCCCGCGCCACGCGCGAGGCGGTGTTCGAGCGCGACGGACATCGCTGCGCGTTCGTCGCGCCGGACGGGACGCGGTGTACGGCGACGCACGATCTGCAGATCGATCACGTCGAGCCGTACTGTGAAGGGGGGACGAACGACGTCGGGAATCTCCGAGTGCTGTGCGGGACGCACAATCGGAGGGTGGCGGAGTTCGTTTGAGGGTGGTGTGCTGCCGACGCAGGTTCGGCACGTTCGACGGAACGAACCGGACCCGCGATCGAACACCCGACGAGAATCGGCCGACACACCCGTGCCGGCCGACTCCGCAACGCATTCACATGGCTTTCGATGGTTGGTACGCCGCCAGGGACTCGAACCCCGAACCGGCTGATTAAGAGTCAGCTGCTCTGCCAGTTGAGCTAGCGGCGCACCCGAAAACGTGGCGGGCAGGGGCGGCCGGGGTGACCGCACGGCTTCGCGGAAACCACGACGCCGACCCGAGGGCCGGCGCCGCCTGCCAAGCGACTATGAAGACTAGTCACGGGGTGCCGGGGTGTCAAGGAAGCCCGGAATCGGCCTCGCGAGGCCGCCGGGCACCCGCGCCGCCCCTGCGTCTGGACGCCCGGCCGCCGCCGTGGCACCTTCCCCGACCCACCCGATTCCCCCTGTCCCGCGGACCCGACCCATGGCCGAACGATCCAGCACCGCCCGCGCGAAGAAGAAGACCGCCACCCGCAAGAAGCCCACGGCCAAGAAGCCCACCACCACGAACAAGCCCCCCACCCGCCGCCGGGGCCCGGCCTACCCCACCGCGCCGGGCGCCCCGCGCCGCCGGGTGCCGAACCCGGCCCTGCCCGAGATCCTCGAGGCGCTGCAGCGGGAGTACCCCGACGCCCACTGCGAGCTGAACCACCGCAACGCCTTCGAGCTGCTGATCGCCACCATCCTCAGCGCGCAGTGCACGGACGTGCGGGTGAACATGGTCACCGAGACGCTCTTCGAGAAGTACCCGGGGCCGGAGCACTTCGTCGCCGCGCCGATCGAGGAGATCGAGGAAGACATCCGCTCCACGGGCACGTTCCGCAACAAGGCGCGCAACATCAAGAAGGCCTGCCGGGCGATCGTCGAGGAGCACGGGGGCGAGGTCCCGCGCGACATGGAAGCGCTGAAGGCGCTGGGCGGGGTCGGGCGCAAGACGGCGAACGTGGTCATGGGCAACATCTGGAACGAGCCCGACGGCGTCGTGGTCGACACGCACGTCACGCGGCTGAGCCGCAAGCTGGCGCTCACGAACAAGGAAGACGCGGTGCAGATCGAGCGGGAACTGAACCGGCTGATCCCGCGCGAGCACTGGGTCATGTTCCCGCACTGGCTGATCTTCCACGGACGCCGGGTGTGCAAGGCCCGCAATCCGCGCTGCGACGAGTGCGTGCTCTACGCCTACTGCCCCACCCGCGCCTGACCGGAGCCGGTAGGAGCGACTGACCGGAGCCGGGACGCGCGCCCGACGGCCAGGGGAACACGCGCCCGATCCCGACCGGAACGCACACGGCCGGCCCCGTCTCCGGAACCGGCCGCGCATCGAGACACCGGGAGGTCGATCAGAAGGGCAGGTCGTCGTCGTCGGCACCGGCCGGAGCAGGCGCGCTGCTGCCACTCTGAGCGGCCTGGCTCTGGTTGCCGAAGTCGCCGGAGTCTCCCGACGGAGCCTCGCCGCCGCGGCTGAGCATCTGCATCTCCTGGGCGACGATCTCGGTCATGTAGCGCTTCTGACCGGTCTCCTTGTCGTCCCAGTTCCGGGTCTGCAGACGGCCCTCGATGTACACCTGCTTGCCCTTGTGCAGGTACTGGCCGCAGATCTCGGCCAGTCGGCCGAAGGCGACGATGCGGTGCCACTCCGTCTCTTCCTGCCGCTGGCCGTCGCGGTCGTTGTACTGACGGCTCGTCGCCACGCTGAACGTCGCGATCTGGTTGCCGTTCTGCGTGGTCCTCATCTCCGGGTCGCGTCCCAGATTGCCCACGACGATGGCTTTGTTCACTCCAGCCATGGCTGGGTCCTCCTCGAATGTCTCGGCGGGCGGAGCGACCGCCTCGGCGGTCGGCACTGGCTGCACGTCGTCTGGATCGAGGCGGCAGTGTAGGCACACGGCCGGCTCGGGTCAACGGCCGCGGCACAAGTGTCAACCTGGTGATCGGTCAGGAACCTTGCACATGCTCCGGGACGAAGTCCTACGCCGTTTCTTCGGTTCTGTAAGATCTTGCACCACAACGATTTGGATCTTCGACAAATCGTCGTGTGGAAACGCTCCGCACCCTGGGATAGGTTCCGCTGTCTGCCCCACGCTCCACCGAATCCCTATGGCAACCCGGCAAGGAGCTGACGATATGGCGAGAATCATTGCAGTGGTATCCCAGAAGGGCGGGGTGGGCAAGACGACCACCGCCGTCAACCTCGCGTCGGCCTTCGCCCGTGAAGGCCGCGAGGTGTTGCTCATGGAGATCGACCCGCAGGGCGCAGTGCTCCCGAGCGTGGGATGCGACGACGGCGACGTCCGCCACTCCCTCGCCGACGTGCTGCTCGACGAGCAGATCCCCGCGCTGAGCGCGGTCCTGTCCACGCCCTTCGACGGCATCTCGGTGGTCCCGGCGATCCGTCAGACCGGCTCCCAGGAACTCGACCTGCAGCGGGTGGCCATGGACCATCCGTTGGTCCTGCGCGAAGTCATGGATCAGCTCGCCCCGCGCTACGACGTGGTCCTCATCGACTGCCCGCCCACGCTCGGTCCGCTCATGCGCCTGTGCCTGGCGGCCTCGGACTCCTTCCTCGTCCCGGTCCAGGCCGAGGAGTATTCCTACCGCACGCTCGAACGCCTGCTCCAGACCACCGACGAGGTCCAGCACACGCTCAACCCGGACCTCACCTGTGAAGGTCTGCTGCTGACCATGGTCGACCTCCGCACCCGCATGTCGGTGCGCGTGGTCAACCAGCTGCACGAGAACTACGGCGACAAGGTCCTCATGGGCATGGTTCCGCGCACGGTCACCCTGCAGGAGATGCCGGTCCGCGGCCGTCCCACGGTGGTGCACGCGGGGTCGAGCCGTGGCGGCAAGGCCTACACCGAAGTCGCCCGCGAGCTGCTGGTGAACTTCGAACCCGTCGAATCGACTGCACCGGTCGACGAGACGTCGATCCCGGCCGTGATGGTCGCCCGCCAGGGAGAGGCCGCGATCGAGGACACCCGCTCCCTCGAGGACCTCGGCGAAGAGACCATGATCTCGAGCTTCCCCTCGACGCACTCGGACAACGGCTCCATGTTGAGCACGCGCTGGGGCAGCGGTCACGACGACTTCGAGGCCTGGGGCGACGACGAGTCCGACCGTACGATCAACTGATCCGGTTCGATCGGCCCGCACCCGCGGGATGGGCGCGGGGTCCTTCGTCCGGGGCCCCGCGCACCGCGACCCGCAGACCGCACCGCGACCCGCGCACCGCGCTCAGACCACGCGCAACGTCCGGCTGCCGACCGCCCAGAACACCACACCCATGCCCAGCAGCACCACGATCGGCAGGGCCGTCTGCAGAGCACCCTGCCCGTAGGTGATCACGGTGTGCAGGCCCTGCATGGCCCAGGTCGTGGGGAAGACCTGCCCGATCATCCGCATGGGCTCGGGCATGATCTCGAGCGGCCACCAGGCCCCGCCGAGCGCCGACATGAACAGCCCGAACATCCACGCCAGGCTCTCGGCCTGCTGGGGCGTGCGCAGCAACCCACTGAGCAGGATCCCCAGCGCCGCCACGCACACGCAATAGGCGATCAGCACCGGTGCCACGCCCAGGAGGTGCGGACCCCAGCGGAAGTCCATGCCGAACAGTCCCGCCGCGGCGACCGCCTCGGTGGCGACGACCAGGATCACGGTCTGGGCCAGGCCGAGCAGCGTGAGCCCCAGGGTCTTGCCCATCAGCACCTGCGAGGCCGACAGCGGTGTGGTGGCCAGGCGCCGCAGGGTGCCCTGCTGCTTCTCGCGGGTCAGCGCCTCGCTGCCTCCGATCAGCACGGTCATGATCACGAACATCACGAGCACGCCGGGTACGCTCTGCTGCGTGCCGCTCGGGACGGGACGGCCCGTCCCCGCCGTCTCGGTCGTCACCTCCACCCGGCTGGGCTCGGCCACCAGCGCCAGGAAGCGACCTTTCTCCGCCGGATCCAGACGCGCCAGATCGGCGGTGCCGTCGGGGCCGAGCACCGTCGAGTCGGCGTCGGCCGCCCAGCGCACCAGGTTGCCCAGGAAGCGCACCTGGGCCAGGTGCAGCCGCGCCTGCCCGGCCAGGTCGTACGAGGCATCGCTGCGCGCGCGCGCCCGCAATTCGACGTCGGCCTTCCGGCCGGCCAGCACGTGCGCCGTGAAACTGTCGGGCACGGTCACGGAGCGGGTGCCGAAGGTCGTGGTCTCGGCCGCGGCCGCGCTGAACACGGGCACGTCGAAGTTCTCGCCGCGCAGCTGTTCGACGAAGGCCTGCGACAGGAACTCGCCGTCCCGGTCGACCACGGGCAGGCTCACCCGCGTCGTGCCCGACCCGCCGCCAGAGTTCACGAAGGCGAAGAACACCACGAAGCCCAGCGGCATGAGCACCAGGAAGAAGATGTTGGAGCGATCGGCGAGGTGCAGACGCAGGTCCTGCACCGCCACGTGCCACACCGACCTCATCGCACCACCTCCCGCAGGCGCCGTTGCATGAGCATCTGCCCCACGCCGGCGAACACCACGCCCACGCCGGCCAGCAGGGCCGTGCGCGGCAGCACGTCGGCCAGCCGGCCGTCGCGGACGATCAGGTCGAGGTAGCCCTCCACCGCCCAGTAGTTCAGCGTGAGTCGCGAGAGGTTGCGCACGCCTTCGGGCAGGAATTCGGCGGGGAACATGCTCCCGCCCAGCGCGCTCATGCCCATGACCACGATCCACGCCAGGATCCCCGCCTGCTTCTCGG
>DATFKK010000133.1 GCA_035268685.1 Candidatus Krumholzibacteriia bacterium
CGTACACCGACACGGGATCGAAGGTCACACCGGCGTCGGTGGACACCGACAGGGTTCCCGCTCCGTCCATCCGCGAGCCGGCCCACACGACGTCGGGGTCGGGCTCGCTCACCCGCACGTCGTGGAAGCTGCTCAACCCACCCCAGATGGCGGTGGGGATCGGTGTCAGGTCCCAGCTGCCGCCGAAATCGGTCGAACGCCAGACGCCCTGCACGCCGACCGCGTAGACCACGTCGGGACGCGACTTGCTCTGACCGATCTTGGTGACGAAGGGCGCACTGGCGCTGCCGGTGTCCTCGAGACCGTTGCGAGCGCTCTGCCACGTGACTCCGCCGTCGAGCGAGCGCTGCAGACCGTTGAACTGCGAGCCCCCGATCACCTTGAGCGGATCGTCGAAGTGCCACGAGGCCTCGTAGCCGTCGCCGCCGATCACGAAGGACCACGGCGTGGTCCCCTGCGGGTCGACCGGTGACAGCCAGGTGCCGTTGTCCTGCGTTCCGCCGACGTAGGCGCTCGCGCCGGGACGCTTGTCGACGCCGTAGAACTGGGTGGTGACCATGCCGTCGGTCGGCTGCGTGAAGCCCGACTCGAAGCTCGCGGTGCGGGCGATCCCGCCGTCGCTGGTGGCGAGCAGGTACCAGTCGCCACCGGCGGGCTGGACCACCTGGATGTCGTGGTGGTCGGGATGCGGGAAGGAGTAGCTGGCCAGTCGCGACGTGGACCGCGTCGACGACCCGAGCGACTGCAACTGGATCTTCCACAGCTCGAGGCCGCCCACGTAGACGATCGTCGGATCGGTGGGGTGGCAGATGATCGTGTTGTCGTACCAACCCTGCGCACCGAGCCAGTTCGGCTCATCGCCCGACTCGAGGGTCTCGAACCAGTTCGCGCCACCGTCGAGCGACACCCACAGCTCGCTGTGCTGCGACCCCTGTGCCGAGGCGTAGAGGTAGTCGGTGTTCACCGGCGAGATCGCCAGCTCGAAGCGCCCGGCGAAGTCGGTGATGCCGTTGTTCACGGAATTCCAGGTCAGCCCGCGGTCGGTGGACTTCAGGACACCACCGGCGAAGACGGTGGCGTACTGCACGTCGAAGTCCGTGGGATCGGCGATCAACTGCAGCACGCGACCGCCGCCGAAGGTGGCCGCGTTGGTCTCCTGGTGCACCTCGGTCCAGGTCGTCCCGCCGTCGGTCGAGCGGAAGATGCTCGACGTGCTGTTCAGCGAGTTCTTGTAGCGCCCGGTGGTCGTCGAGGCGAGCACGAGATTCTCGTCGGTCGGATCGACGATGATTCGCGAGATGTTGTTGAACCGCGGATCGTCGACGGTCGAGACCAGCTGGGCCCAGGTCTGGCCGCGGTCGGTCGACTTCAGGATCCCGTTGCCGTTCATCACGTCGATGTTCCAGAAGCTCTCACCCGTGCCGGCGTAGATCACGTCGGTGTTCGACGGGGCCATGGCAATGGCAGAGATCTGCAGGTTCGGTACGTCCTGCGTCAGCTCGGTCCACGTCGCCCCGGCATCGACGGTCTTCCACACACCCCCGCCGACACTCGCGACGAACCAGGTGTCCCCACTGGGATCGTCGGGGTCCACGATCAACCCCCGGGCACGTCCGGCCACGTTACCCGGACCGCGTTCCTTCCAGTCGAGCTGGATCGCAGGCGCCCGGCGGAGCGCGATCGAGCGTTGCATCTCACGCATCTGGTAGCCGGGCTCGTACTCGACCGCGGTCCGGTCGCTGGGAATCTTCCGTTCCTGCAGGAAGCGCGCGTACTCGTCCGGGAAACCCGGCTGCGGGCGACCCTCTCGGTAGGCGTCGATCCGACCGATCTTCGTCTGGAGTTTGATCGCCCGGGGCGATCCGGGCTCGGCGTGGGCGAGGCGCTCGGTGAGCTTCTCGCGTTCCGCGACGGTCCAGTCGACGGACTCGGGCCCCGTGGGCTCCGGAGTGACCAGGACGAGCAGGGCGAACAGGGCCAGGCCCGCGAGGGCCTGCAATTGCGGCGAGCGGTGCATGATGTCGACGAGTCCTCGGAGGGGGCGCGATGCGGGAGCGGGCCGAGTTCGAAGGATACCAGAGGGGACCTCGAATCGGCAAACGACGGCCCTACAGGAAGAAGGGCGGTTCCGGATCCGGAACCGCCCTCCGAGCGTGGCGAAGCGCGCGCCGGGATCAGCCGGCCATGGTCTTCGCGACGAAGTCCCAGTTCACGAGCTCCTTCATGAAGACCTCGATGAACTTCGGCCGCGCGTTGCGGTAGTCGATGTAGTAGGCGTGTTCCCACACGTCGATCGTCAGCAGGGCGTTGGCGCCGTGCTTCATCGGGAGATCGGCGTTGGCGGTGCTGATCACGTCGAGCTTGCCGTCCTTTTCCACCAACCAGCCCCAGCCCGAACCGAACTGCGTGGCGGCCGTCTTCGAGAACTTCTCGACGAAGGCGTCATAGCTGCCGAAGTCCCGCTCGATCGCCGCGGCCAGCTCGCCACCGGGCTTGCCGCCACCGTCGGGCGACATGCAGTTCCAGAAGAAGCTGTGGTTCCAGTGCTGCGCGGCGTTGTTGAAGACACCCCCCTCGGATTCCATGACGATCTCCTCGAGGCCCTTGTCGGCCATCGGGGTGCCGTCGACCAGTTCGTTGAGCGTGGTCACGTACTTGTTGTGATGCTTGCCGTGGTGGTACTCGAAGGTCTCGGCGCTCATGTGGGGCGCGAGCGCGTCGGGCGAGAACGGCAGATCGGGCAACTTGAAGCTCATGCGTCGACCTTTCCGGGATCAGGGTTTCCGCGTCATGAGCCGACAGTATCTCCCATCGCGCGGGCCTTCGCCAGGGGGACTCCCCGGTGCCGGTGCACGTGCATCAACGGAGAGAGCGACGACGCACGAACTTCGTGTCGGGCATCGAGAGATCCCGGCGAAAATCCGGTCAAGTGAGCGGGATCGTCACGCGGGCCAGGGTCCCGTGACCGAGCTCGGAAGCCAGTTCGATCCGGCCTCCCATGGACCGGACACGCTTCCGGCAGACGGCCAGGCCCATGCCCGCCCCGGACACACCGCGCAACGGGGAATTGTGGGCCTGCGTGAAGGGCTCGAAGACCAACTCGAGTTCGTCGGCCGGAATCCCGATCCCGGTGTCGAGCACTTCGACCACCAACTGGTCGCCGTGTGGATCCGACACGACCACATCGCCCGGATCACGATCGGCCGCGAGGTCCCGCAGCGCGTGTTCGAAGCGCTCGCGCAACACCGGAGTCCGCTCGGCGTGCTCGAGGTGCACGATCAGCCCCGCCCGCCCGCCGGAGTCGACGGCGAAGCTCCACGCGTTGCGCAGCAGGTGTTCCACCGTCAGCCCCAGGCCCTCGACGTCGAGCCGCCAGGTCCGATCGCCGGAGACGTCGATGCTGCGGCGGAGTCGATCCCGCCGCCACGCGGCTCCGTCGAGCACGGCTTCGAACACCACGCCCCGCAGATCGTCGGCGCTCACCTCGAGCACCTGGCCGTCCGAGCTGTGCGACGCGACCTCGAGCACGCCCTGCACCAGCTCCTCGAGCCGGGTGAGCGCCTGTCCGTGCATGTCGAGGAAGGCGCTGCGTTCGACGCCGTCGTCGGTGTCGACGAACTCGGCGGCGGACTTCAGGATCATGAGCGGCGTGTTGAACTCGTGGGACACGTGATCGAGGACGTGTTGCTGGAGACGACGGGCCGCGTCCAGACGATCGGTGACCGTCAGCAGCGACGCGTGGACGAGGCTGCGCGCGACCCACGACCCGATCAACCCCCCCACCGTTCGGAGGAGGACGTCGGCACCGGTCCCGTCTCCGACGATCCCACTGCCGACCGGGAGGAGAACGAGTCCGACCGTCGCGTCGCCGTCGGTGAGCCGGAACGCGACGCGCTCGGCACCGTCCTGCAGCGGCCCCGGCAGGTCGTCGGCGGAAAGGTCCAGGACGGTCGGCGACGTCAGGAGCTTCGCGCCCAGTCCGGTCGGCAACAGCCACTGCTCACGACGCGGGGCCGTCGGAGCGGGCATCGCATCCACCAACTCGAGTTTCCGGTTCAAGGTGTCGAGCAGCAGGAACTCGGCGAAGTCGCAACCGACCTCGTCGACGAGGATCGGCAGTGACCGGGCAGCCACGTCGCCCACGTCGAGGGAGGACCCGACCGTACGCACCAGACGTTCGACGAACCGCAGATCGCGGTCGATGCCGGGGTCGATCGTGGTCGGGCAGCTCTCCATGGACGCTCCGAAGGACTCCGCGGGACCGGGCGGAAGATCGTTCCCCGCCAACGGAGCAAGGAACGTTCCGGTGCCGGATCCGGACCGGAGCAGCCCCGCGCGGTGTCCTCGTGACGCCCGGCGCAGCCCCACGGTGGCGCTGTGCCCGTCGCGCGGCTACGATCGCCCCTCGCTGTCCAGGTCCATCGATCCCGAGGTCCGATCCGTGCATCCTTCCGAACTGCCGCAGGTCACCGACGCCGACCGCGCGCGCGTCCGCGCGGCCTTTCCCGCCCTGGCCGACGGCCCCGTGTTCCTGGAGAACGCCGGCGGTTCGCAGGTCCCCGGCGTCGTGGCCGACGCCATCCGCGATTACATGCTCGAGTCCTACGTCCAGCTCGGGGCCGGGTACGAGCGCAGCCGGAAGGCCACGGCCACCGTCGACGCGGCCCACGCGTGGATCGAGCGGCTGATGCGCGCTCGGCGCGGTCGGGTGATCCTGGGTCCGTCGACCACGTCGTTGCTCCACGTCCTGTCCGACTGCTACGCGCGCGTCCTGGACCCCGGTCAGAACGTCGTCCTGGCCCAGACCGGACACGAAGCCAACATGGGCCCCTGGCGGAATCTGGCCCGGCACGGGATCGAAGTCCGGATCTGGCCCATGGACCCCACCACGTTCAGCTGTCCGCTCTCCGAACTCGAGCGTCTGCTCGACGAGCGCACCGCCCTCGTCGCGATCCCACACGTGAGCAACCTGCTCGGCGAGATCGTCGACATCACAGCGATCACCGAACGCGTCCACGAAGCCGGCGCCCGCGTGGTGGTCGACGGCGTCGCCTACGCTCCCCACCGTCGGATCGACTGCGACACCTGGAACGTCGACTGGTACGTGTTCAGCTCCTACAAGGTCTACGGCCCCCACATGGCCGCGCTCTACGGACGCGCCGATGCACTGGCCGAACTGACCGGGCCCAACCACTTCTTCATCGCCGACGACGACCTGCCCTACAAGTTCGAACTGGGCGGCCCGAGTCACGAGGGCTGTGCCGGCCTGCTCGCCCTCGAGGCCTATCTCGCGCACATGCTGGGATCGACCGACTCCGCGCCCCTCGACGATACGGCCCTCGACGAGGCCTTCGCCCGGATGACCGCACTCGAACTCGAACCCACGCGTCGTCTGATCGAGTTCCTCGACTCGAAGCCGGCGGTCCGTGTGATCGGACCCCATCACGCCGAGCCCAGCCGCGTGGGAACGGTGAGCTTCGTCCACGCCGAGCACTCCTCGCGCGCGATCACCGAAAAGATCGACGGCTCCGGCGTGGCGATCCGCCACGGCCACATGTACGCCTACGATCTCTGCCAGGGGCTCGGACTCGACCCCGACGACGGCGTGGTGCGCGTCAGCCTGGTCCACTACAACACGCCCGAGGAGATCGACCGCCTCGTCGGGGTGCTCGACCCGATCCTGTAGACGCCGGCGCGCGGCTCGGAGGGGGCTCCGGCTAGAGGGAGCCGGCGGGATCGTCGACCCGTCGCAGCCCCTGGGTCTCCAACCAGTCCGCGACCCGGGTGA
>DATFKK010000134.1 GCA_035268685.1 Candidatus Krumholzibacteriia bacterium
ACCCTCGCCTGCCCCTCGAATCGTGAGACTGTCGGTATTGACACCGAGAAGTGCCTGAACCACCTGACCGTCGAGGGTGCTCCACGTGTAGTCTTCGTTCCACGTTCCAGAACCAATCTGGATCGTGTCGCCCGGACTCGCCGCAAGCTCCGCGGTCTCCAGTGATCTCGTGTCGCCGCTTCCATCCAACTCGACGTGGATCGTACGAGCTCGAGCGGAGTCGACACAGCCCACGACCAGACAGAGGCCCCCTGCACAAGATAGCCAAGAGGGAAACTTCAGTTGCACAGCATTCCTCTCACTGATTGCACCGATTGGCGTGAGCCGAGAACGATAGCCCACGCCAACACAGGTTCACGGGACATCGCTGCCTACTTCAGAAGCACGGCACGTTTGTTCAGGACCGCAGTTGGAAGCCGTACTTGCACCAGGTAGACGCCACTTGCCACGGCCAGGCCTGCCGAATCTGTTCCGTGCCACTCGACGGCATGATGGCCAGCGACCAGACCCGAGAGTTCCTTCTCCCACACAAGGGTACCACGTAGGGAGTACACCCGGACGGAAACCTTACCTGCCTGCGACTGCGAGAACCGAATCTGCGTCTTCGGGTTGAACGGATTCGGCTGAATCGAGACGGATACCTGCTCTCGCTTCTCGTGCTCTACCTGAGTCGATCCCTGATCCAGCTTCGCGCAGACGACTGCCAACTCCTGCTCGACGTGACGCGTTCGGACGCCTGGGAACCGTGGCTCCTGTTCATGCTCGAAGCGGTCGGATTCACGGCCCGCTGGACCGTCGACAGGGTCCTGGCGATTCACGAACTCGCCGAACACACGGCCGAGTTCGTCGACGGGCGCGAACCCGAGATCCATGGTCGAGAGCTCGGGGATCTGCTTTTCCGGCAACCCGACTGTCACACCCAGAACGTCGCGACACGAACGTGTCGTCACGACTCCAGCGGACTTCGCAGGGGGCCGAACTGGCTTCGAGGTGATCGATACGGGTCGCGTATCGTCCCGCGAGGTGCCTACGTGACCGAGCGACATCCACGGGTCTGCTCCGCGGATCGGGATAGGGGCGCCGGGTCCCCCCGGGAAACGCGAAGAGGCCGGCATCGCTGCCGGCCTCCTGCGAATCCCTGGGTCCGTGGGTGGACCGCTCAGCGCGTCTCCTTGTACTCCACGTGCTTGCGGACGACGGGATCGTACTTGCGCAGCGAGATCCGGTCGGGATTGTTCCGCTTGTTCTTCTTCGTGTAGTAGTGGTGCGCGCTCTCGGTGCTCTTGAGCTTCACCTGCACACGGTTTCCGGGCTTGGCCATGGTCTTTCTCCTTCGGCTCGGGCCGTCGGGTTCCGGGCCGGGCCCGGGTCATGCAACAGCGCAGAATTCTAGCGCGCCGACGCGGCGTCCGCAACGCGGCCGACCGCGCCCGCACGGGATCAGGGAGACGGGACCTCGACCGGCACCGCGTCCGGCCATCTCCCCAACTCGTTGCCCTGCCACACGTTGACCGGTCAATGGGAAGAGTCCTCGACGAAGGACGTGTTCCCGCGCTCGGCCGCGGCGGGGGCCGTGCACGGTGTCTCCGGGACCGGGGCGGAGGGAAAGGAACGAGCGATCAGGAACCCGGGCGTCCGATCCGGTTCAGACGCGTGCCCTCCTCGAGCACGACGACCTCGGCGCCGTCGAGCACGCGCTCGAGCATCTCGAGGTAGAGGCGACGGCGGGTCAACTCCGGGGCACGTTCGAACTCCTCGCGCAGGTTCTCGAAGCGTCGCGCTTCCCCGCGCGCCCGCCGTACCCGCGTGTCGGCGGCGGCGCGGGCCTGCTCGACCTGTTCGTTCGCCTCGGCCCGGGCCTCGGGGAGGATCTCGTTGGCGTAGGAACGCGCGTCCTCCACCAGGCGCTCGTTGTCCTTCTTCGCCCGCGTGACGTCGTTGAAGGCCTCCACCACGGGCACCGGCGGCGACACCGTCTGCAGGTTGCCGCCGAGGAGTCGGATCCCGACCTCGTAGCGATCCAACTCGTCCTGGGCAGCTTCGATCGAACGGATCTCGATCGCGGCCTTCGCCGTGGTGAGCAGATCGTCGACCTGCATGCCCGCCACGTGACGCGTCAGGGCCGACTCGACGGCGCGTTCCACGAGCCAGTCCGGGTCGACCGCGTTGAGCAGGTACTCGCGTGCGTCGGTGATCCGGTACTGTGCGACCATCATCACCTTCAGGATGTTCTCGTCACCGGTGAGCATGTCGCTGCGTCGCGCCTCGCTGTACAGCTCGCCGCGGCTGCGGAATCCGACCTCCAGGCGACGCACTTCGGTCACCGGAGCCCGCAGCACGGCGCCGATCGGCCACGGCGGGGCCAGACCCAGTCCGGGACCCGTCTCCGCGACGACCCGGCCGAAGGCGAGCACGACCGCACGCTCGTTCGACGCGACCGCGAACACGCCGGTGGCGATCCAGCCCCCCAGCAACACACCGACCACGGCGAGGGCCCAGCGTCGGCGGCCGTTCATCGTCGCGTTCCCTCGGGGTCGGGCTCCGGCTCGGCGCGAGGAGGCCGCAAGGCCGGCAGGTCCGGGTCGATGAGGGTCTCGAGGTAGGGCATGTCGCGCGGAAGGATCACCGTCGTGCCCTCGCCCAGGGTCTTCTCGTAGGACTCGAGCGTGCGCAGGAACTGGTAGAGCTCGGGATCGCGGCCATAGGCATCGCCGTAGACGCGTGCCGCCTCGGCCTCGGCCTCCCCCTCGAGCTCCAGGGCCAGGCGCCGGGCCTCGGCCAGGATCTCGGCGCGCTCGCGGTCGGCCTCTGCGCGCAGCTTCCGGGCCTCCTCCTCACCCTCGCTACGGATTCGGGTGGCGATCTGCTTACGCTCGGCCCGCATGCGTTCGAACACCGACCCTCGGTTCTGCTCGGGGAAGGTGATGCGCTTGATCGCGAAGTCCACGACCTCGACGCCACACTCCTCCCGCGCCTTGGTGTCGCTGGTCGCGCGGATGAGCGCGTCGATCTCCTCGACGCGCACGCTGTCGGGATCGGTGTTGATCAGCGCCGACAATGGAGTTCGACCCAGGACCTTCCCCAGTTCGCTGACCACGACGTCGGCCAGGAAGGCCTCGGCACCGACGCGCCCGCCGACCGTCTGCAGGAAGCGCAACGGATCGACGACGCGCCAACAGGTGGTCGCTGCGATCTCCACGTTCTTCTTGTCGAGGGTCAGGACCTCGCGCGTGGGCTCGTCGG
The DNA here is from genome assembly GCA_035268685.1 of Candidatus Krumholzibacteriia bacterium. NCBI lineage: Bacteria > Candidatus Krumholzibacteriota > Candidatus Krumholzibacteriia > Candidatus Krumholzibacteriia bacterium. The sequence continues at coordinate 3,244 of DATFKK010000134.1, forward strand.
CGGTAGGCGTGTCGAAGACCATCAGACGCTGGTCCACCGCATCGACCCGATCGATCCACCAGGGGGCCCGGAAGTACAGACCGGCCTCCTCGACCGTGCGCACGGGTTGGCCGAAGCGCAGGACGACGGCGGACTCGGTCTCGTCGACCGTGTACACACTGCTCGCGACGGTGACCAGCACGACGGCGGCCAGGATCCACGTGGTACTCCGCTTCAATGCTCGTCGTCCTTCCGATCGATGCGCAGAGGCGCGGTGGCGGGCGGCAGTCCGAGCAGGGCACTGCCCGGGTCCCCCTGTCGTTGCCACAGCTCGATGCCGGTGCCGTCGCCGCTCAGGTCGACGATCAGGTCGAGTGGCCGCAGAGAGGCCTCGAGGCGCTCCAGGTAGAGGCGCCGGCGGTGGACCTCGGGCTCGGCGGAGAAGGCCTCGACCTTCGCGACGAAGGCGTGTCCCTCACCGTGGGCGGTGTCACGTCGCATCGCGGCCTCGCCGATCGCCTCGGCACGCAGACGCGCCGCATCGCCGCGGGCCTCGCGCACGACGCGCTCGGCGTACTCGGCCGCCAGGTGCACGTCGCGGCGGCGATCCTCGCTCGCACTGGCCACGTCGCGGAACGACCAGTGGACGGCGTTCGGTGCGTGCAGGTCGACGATGCTGATGTCGACCACCTCGAGGCCCGACTCGCAGCGGTCGAGGAAGGGCTGCAGCCAGCGCTCGCGTACCTCGTCCTCCACGCGGCTGCGGTCGACGGTGAGCAGCGCGTCGATCCCGCGCCGTCCGGCCGCCGTGCGCAGGCCTCTTTCGAGCCCGCTCCGAAGGAGCTGCTCGGGTGATTCGAGCCCGAACAGCACCGCGCGCACCGCGTCGCCGTCATCGCGCACCCGCCAGTGGAGAACCGCCTGCACGTCGACCATGTTCTCGTCGCCGGTCAGCATCCACGCCTCGGTCTCCCGCCCGCGCGGCAGGGCTCGCACCCGTTCCTCGCGGCTGGCGTCGCGCCGGAAACCGACCTCGAGGGCCCGGATGCCCTCGACGTCGACCCGGCGCACGTCGCCGATCGGCGGAGGCCAGCCCGGGTGCAGGCCGGGACCGAGGACGTCGGTCGTCGCCTGCCCGAAGACCGTCGCCACCGCGCGTTCGCCCGGTGCCACCGTGAAGACTCCGCTCACGCCCCACACCACCGCGACGACACCACCAAGGGCGCTGGCGGCGAAACGGGGCGATGTCGGCAGGCCGACGAGCCGGGCCCCACGCGCCCAGGTGGTCTGCAGGAGACGCGTGCGCCGAGCGCTGCCCACGACCATGGCGAACAGGATCCACGCGCTGACCACACCGATCACCGAAGGCGCGGACCCCGACTCGGCGACCGATCCGAAGCGCACCGCATCGGCCCCCCAGACCATGTCGACGAGCAGGCCGAAGGTCACCGCGATGCTCGCGATGCCGAGCAGGTAGACCAGGAGCAACCGCCGGCCGAACTCCCGGCCCAGCACCACGAAGCTCGCGATGTTCGTCGCCGGCCCGGCCAACAGGAGGGTCAGGGCCGCACCTGGGCTCATCCCGGCCATGATCAGCCCCACGGCCACGGGCGTGGTCGCGGTCGCGCAGACGTACGAGGGGATGCCCACGACCAACGCCACCACGTACCCCAGCACGACGGTGTTCCCGAAACCGATGGTGTCGAAGGCGGGCACGAGCGCGGCCACCAGGCCGGCCAGCAGGATACCGAGGATCAGCGGTCCGGCGATGTCGTCGAAGAACTCGACGAAGCCGAAGTGCGCCGCCCGTTTCCACCAGGGGCCCGTGTCCAGGGACGCGCCGTGCGGCGGGTGGTCATCCGCGCACCCGTCGTCGTCGCATGCGTCGTCGGGACGCCCCACGGCCTCGGCGGCAGTCGGACCGGACGCTCGCTCGGTGTCGCGGTCGAGAGCATCGACGGCCACCCCGGTGACCAGTGCCGTCACCAGCGCCGCCACCGGACGAAGCACGGCCATCACCGGCCCGAGCAGGCCGTAGGTCAGCAACACCGACACGATGTCGGTCTCGGGCACGCTGATCAGGAACGACGACGTGGCACCCTTGCTAGCGCCCTGACGGCGCAGACCGAGTGCCGCCGGCAGCACGCTGCACGAACACAGCGGCAGCGGCGCCCCGATCACCGAGGCCAGGCCGACCGAGCGCAGCCCCTTGCGGCCGAGCGAACGCGCCAGCCAGCTCTCGCGATCGAGGAACACCTTCGACAGCCCGGCGAGTCCGAAGCCCAGGAGCAGGTAGGGCGCCGACTCGACGAAGATCGCCACGGTCTGTCGGAGGAACTCGATCAAGTCTCACCCCCCGGGCTCTCGTCGGGCACCCGCCGGGTCCGTCGACGCAGGCCCAGCGCGGTCACCAGCAGGTACAGGCCCCCGGCCAGCAGGATCGTCGTGGCGCCCACGGGCAGGTCGGGAGCATAACTCACGGCCAGGCCCGTTGTCGTGATCACCGCGCTCAGCACCGCGGCCACGGCCATCATCTGCCAGAGCTTGCGCGCGAACCTCCCGGCGATGGCGACCGGCAGGGTCAGCAGCGCGATCACCAGGACGATGCCCACCACGTAGACCAACGTGACCACGGTCAGGGCCACGAGCAACAGCAACAGGTAGTAGAAGAATCCCACGCGCAGCCCGCGTGCCCGGGCGAACTCCTCGTCGAAACAGATCGCCAGTAGCGGCTGGTGGAACAACACCGCCACCGCCACCACGAGGACGTCGACGATCAGCAACAGACGGAGTTCGGACGTGTCGACCAGCACGACGTTGCCGAACAGGTAGGTCATGAGATCGGCCTTGTAGCCCGGTGTCTGCGCCAGGAACAGGATCCCCGTGGCCATGCCCAGCGCCCAGAGCGCGCTGATGGCCGTGTCCTCGCGCTCGGCGCCGCGCAAGCGCACCGTCCCGATCACGAAGGCCGCGATCACGGCCGCCACCAGGGCTCCGTGCAGCGGTTGCAGCCAACCGATGCCGTGCACGGTCGCGGCCCAGTAGGCCACTCCCATTCCACCGAGGACCGAATGGGCCAGGCTCCCCGCGATCACCGTGATCCTCCGGGTGACCACGTAGGTTCCGACGACCCCACTGGCCACGCTCGCCAACACGCCGGCCAGCAGGGCGTGCCGCAGGAACTCGAACTCGGCCAGTGCCCGGAAGAACTCGATCACCCGTGCGGCTCCCCGCGCTCGGTGTGCGCGTGGCCGTGGTCGACCAGCAACGCACCCGAGCTGCCGAACATCGACTCCACGATCTCGCTCGACATCTCGTGGGCCGGATGCTTGACGACCCGCCGGTTCACGCAGACCACCTCTTCGGTCTGCTCGGACACCAGCCCGATGTCGTGCGACACCAGCAACATGGTCATGTCGCCGCGCAGGCGTTGCAGCAGCGCGTAGAACGACTCTTCGACCGCCGGGTCGAGATTGGCGGTGGGTTCGTCCAGGAGCAGGATCCGGGGCCGGCTGACCAGGGCCCGCGCGATCAGCACGAGCTGGCGCTGCCCGCCCGAGAGGTCCGAGAAGCTGCGATCGCGCAGATGCGCACACGCGACGGCATCGAGCGCCTCGTCGACCGCCCGACGGGTCTCGCGCCCCAGACGCCCGAAGATCGAACGGGACCCCAGCCGCCCCAGACGTACGACCTCCTCGACGGTGATCGGGAAGGACGGATCGAGATGCTGGGTCTGCGGCATGTACCCGACGCTCTCCCGCGCCTCCTCCGGACGTCGCCCCAGGACCTCGATCGATCCGCGGTCGGGCTCGAGCAGGCCCAAAAGGAGCTTCAACAGCGTGCTCTTGCCCCCACCGTTCGGACCCACCACCGACACGAAATGGCCGGGCTCGATCTCGAGGTCGACGTCCTCGAGCACCGGGCGGCGTCCGTAGGAGAAATCGAGCCCGCGCAGGACGATCGACGCAGTCATCGACGGGCCTCCCCCAGATCCGCGCCGAGCTCTCGGGCGAAGCGGCGCAGCATGCCGGCCACGTCGGGCGAGAGGGGATCGATCGGAACGACTTCGACGTCGAGCACCGAGGCCAGTGTTTCTGCCCGCTGCGGTGAGAACTGCGGCTGCACGAAGACCCGGTCGACGCCCAGGTCCTCCAGCTGTCCCGCCAGTTCCACGAGATGCCGCGCGCCGGGCTCGACCCCGCCCGATTCGACGGCGACCTGACGGAAACCGTAGCGGTCGGCGAAGTGCCCGAAGGCCGGATGGAAGACCGCGATCACACGCGGTGTGACGTCCTGCAGGGAACGCTCGAGCTCCTGGTGCAGCGCGAGGAAGTGGTCACGCAGATCCTGCCGCCGCGAGTCGATGGACTCCGCCCGCGAGGGCTCCGCTTCGGCGAGAGCCGTGGCCACGTTGTCGACGACCGTGAGCATGGCCAGAGGATCGGTCCAGACGTGCGGGTCGGTCTCGTGGTGGTGGCCGTCGTGACCGTGGCCCTCGGCCAGGGATCGGGTGGGGATCCCGGCCGCCGCGTCGACGATGCGTAGATCCGACACCTGCCGACGCACGCGCGGGAGAAAGGTGTTCTCGAAGGGCACACCGATCACGAACAGGGCCCGGGCCCCGCTCAGGGCGACCATCTGACGCGCCGTGGGTTCGTACATGGCCGGCGTGGCACCGGGGCCGACGAGGACTTCGACCTCGCGATCGCCGCCCGCCAGTTCCGACACGACGCCCTGCAGCGGAAGGATCGACACCACGTAGCGCGGCACCTCCGCGCGCGCGGGAACCAGCGGCAGGAGGAGCAGTAGCCCGGCCAGAAAGCCCTTCATCCCTTCGACCTCCGTCGATCCGCGACTCGATGCGGACACCGCCCAAGAGTACGGTCCGGACCCCCACCGCGCTACGGCCCCGACACTCCGTTGTTGCAACAACAGATGTCACTGCATACTTTTTCCGGGCCTGCGCCCACCCCGGCTCCGGGAGACCGACACGACATGACGGCACGCAAGCTGGCCGACGAGATCCGCATGACGAAACCGTTCCGGCTCCCGGAACTCGAGGCCTACCTGAATCTCGCGCGCACCTACGACCAGCTCCACGGCGAGTTCAACGAACTGTTCCGCGAGTACGGTCTCACGCAACAGCAGTACAACGTGCTCCGCATCCTGCGCGGTGCGGGGGAGGAGGGCCTGCCCAGCCTCGAGGTGGCGCACCGCATGGTCACCCGCGTGCCCGACGTCACGCGCCTCGTCGACCGGATGGAGCGCTCCGACCTGGTCACGCGTCAGCGCTGCGACCGGGATCGTCGGGTCGTCCGGATCCGACTCACCGCGAAGGGCCGGGACCTGGCCGATCGCCTCGAAGGGCCCACCGACGCGTTCCACCGCGAGCAGCTCGGGCATCTGAGCGGCGAGGAGCTCGATACGCTCAATCGTCTGCTCGAGAAGATCCGCGCTCGTCCGGACCGGTGACGGGGGGGTTCTCGCCGGCATAGGACGCCGGGTCGGTCGGCCCGTCGTACTCGGGCATCAACCCCGCCACACGTTCGGCCATGTCCCCCGGCTGCGTCGGGCGCGCGATGTGGTACAGCCCGTCGCCCTCGTTGACCAGAGGGCTCGTCACCGCGCCGATGACCAGACCGTCGTAGGGCGCGACCACCGCCTCGTCGGTCTCGCCCATGGGATCGCCGATCACGGCGAGCCGATCTCCTTCACGGACCCATTGCCCCAGTTGGAGACCCTCGCGCAGGATCCCGCTCTCGGGAGCGCGCACCCAACCGCTCTCGCGCGCCTGGACGGGACCGGCGCCCCGCGTACGGGAACGCCGGCGGAGCATCCCGATCGCCTCCATCACGCGCAACACCCCGCGCACACCGGTGCGGATGGCGATCTCGTTGAAGCGGAGCGCCTCGCCGCCCTCGTACAGGAGCACGGGGGTGTTCCGTTCCTGGCACCACTCCCGCAGCGAACCGTCGCGCAGATCGCTGTGCAGCACGAGCGGCGCGCCGAAGGCCAGCGCCAGCTCCCGATTCGCCGCCTCGTCGAGCGTGGTCCGGACCTGGGGCAGGTTGCTGCGCTGGAGAGCCCCGGTGTGCAGATCGATCCCGTAGTCGGCCCGCTCGACGATCTCGTCGAGGAACAGGTACGCCATACGCGCGGCCAGCGAACCCTTGTCCGATCCGGGGAACGAGCGGTTGAGATCGCGGCGATCGGGCAGATAGCGGGACCGATTGACGAATCCGAAGACGTTGACCACCGGCACGGCGAGCAGTGTTCCGCGCATGGAGCGCAGACGACTGCTCTTCAGCAGGCGTCGGACGATCTCGACACCATTGAGTTCGTCGCCGTGCACGGCGGCGGACACGAACAGGGTGGGACCGTCGCGATGCCCACGGATCACGTGTACCGGCATGGTGAGCGGTGTGTCGGTGACCAGGCGGCCCACGTCGAGTTCGATCGTCCGCCTCTGCCCGCGAACGACCTCGACCCCTCCGACCTCGAAATCCGGCCTCAACCCTTGCCCTTCGTGCCCGTGCGGTTCGGACGAGCGTTCTTCTCGACGAAGCTCATGATCAGTCCGGCCACGTCCTTGCCCGTGGCCTCCTCGATCCCACGCAGCCCGGGCGACGAGTTCACCTCGAGGACCACGGGGCCGTGATTGCTCCGAAGCATGTCCACACCGCACACGTTCAGTCCCATGATCTTCGCCGCCCGCGTGGCGGTGCTGCGCTCCTCGGGTGTGATCTTCACGAGCGAGGCACTCCCGCCGCGGTGCAGGTTGCTGCGGAAGTCTCCGGCCTTCGCCTGCCGTTTCATGGCGGCGACCACCTTGCCGTCGACGACGAAGCAGCGCAGATCGGCCCCGCCGGCCTCCTTGATGTATTCCTGCACGAGAATGTTGGCGTTGAGCCCGCGAAAGGCCTCGATCACGCTCTCGGCCGCCTTGCGCGTCTCGGCCAGCACCACGCCGATGCCCTGCGTGCCCTCGAGCAGTTTGATCACCACCGGCGCGCCACCGACCATGTCGAGGATCGGCTCGGTGTAGCGCGTCGAATGCGCGAAGCCGGTGACCGGGAGACCGATCCCCCTCCGGGCGAGCAACTGCATGGACCGGAGCTTGTCGCGCGAACGGCCGATGGCCACCGACTCGTTCACCGGGAACGTGCCCATGACCTCGAACTGCCGTAGCACGGCCAGTCCGTAGAAGGTCACCGACGCACCGATGCGCGGGATCACCGCGTCGAAGTGCTCCAGCTCCTCGCCGAGATACCCGATGCGCGGTGCGTGCGACGTGATGTCACAGTAGCACTTCAGCACGTCGATCACGCGCACGTAGTGATCGCGCTGCTCCGCCGCCTCCACGAGTCGACGAGTCGAGTAGAGCTGCGGGGCACGGGAAAGGATCGCGATCTTCATACTTCGTCTTCCTCGGGATCCGCGGGCAGCCCCTGCCGGAACGAAGCAGAGGGATCGACCCAGACTCGATGGCGCATGGCGGTCCGGCCGAGCAACATACGATAGCCCATGGTGGACCGGTCGGTGAGGTTCAACTCGATCGGCCAGACATGATGGCCGAGGTGCAAGCGGGCCCGGATGACGAGCCGGGTCTCCTTGAAGCCGCCCGAGTTCGTGACGTCGCGCTCGCCGAGCACGCGTGCTTCGCACCACACCTCGGACTCGTCGTCGCCCCGCACGGGGTGCACGCCGAAGCGTACCCGCTCGTGGCCCTCCTCCTCGTAGGTCTCGATCGAGAACGCGTGCAACGAAGAGGTCCGGGCTCCGGTGTCGACCTTGCAGTCGATCCGATCGAGACCGAGCCCCGGCAACGCGACGTGTTCACGCCAACCGACGACGATCGGCTCTGCCAACTCGAAACGGCGACGAGCATTCATGGGACTCACGGTGGGTGCACGCGGCGGATGGAGATCCGAGGAGCCTGCGACAATCTCCGGGACGCGTCAATCCGGCGTCGGACCTTCGTCCTCGGCCAGCGCCCGAGCGGCCGCTCGTTTGATGGCCCGCCGAACGAACAGCAGGACCGCGAATCCCGCCACGACGATCACCACCAGGGGAACCCGACCGCCGCCCGGCAGCGGATTGTCGGGCAGGTCTTCGGTGATCCGGTGGTCCACACCCGCGGCCAGGAGGCCGGGGTCGTGGATCCGGCCCGCGCGGACGACGGACTCCGTTCGGCGCAGGGCCGTGGCTTCGCCGATCGGCGAAGCGGGCAACACCACGTAGTCGGCCGCGTCACCGGGCTCGAATCCCGACTCGACACCGAGAACGGCGGCGGCGTCGACGGTGACGGCCCGCAGTGCGTCCCAGGGATCGATCCCCGCCTCGATCCAGGCCTCGACCTCACGCACCAGAGTGAAACCGAGTGCGGTTCCCATCGCTCCTGCACCGCTGCCCGCACGTAAGCGCACGCCGCTGTCATCGAGCGCCCGCAGGGTCTCGTAGGCCTGCTGCCGACGGGCATCGACCTCGGCGAGACGGGTCTGCGGAACGCGGACACGAGCGTAGTCGTCGCGCATGGTGTCGGGCAGGACGCGCGCCAGTAGCGGATCGTCCCGCAGTTCGGGGGTGCTCACCAGTGCGGCCAGTTCCAGGCCCACCGTGAGCTGTGGGGTCCACACCAGCTCGGAGCCGAGTTCGGCCACACGCGCACGTAGGGTGGCGGGCATGGGGCCGTCGGGGAGCCGTACCAGCCAGCGAACCCCTCGCTCGAGTGCGAGTTCGGCGTCGCCCCAGCCACCGACCTCGACCACGACCGGGGCCCCGGACCCGGCGGCAGTGTCGAGGATCGCCGACACGCTCTCCGGCGACAGCCGCTGCGAACGGCTGCGGTCCAGGATCACCTGCACCGGCCGTGTCCCGGTCCGCCGTACCACCGACCGCGCCTGTTCCGGCCCACCGACCGTGCGCACCGACGGGAAGTCACTCCCCGACCCTCCGGGCGCGACCAGCAGGGGAGCCCCGGCGAGCCAACGCGCACCGTCGTCACCGGTACGATCAGACGTGGCGAACACGTCGAGGACCGCCACGGTCCCGGCGGCGAGCGCCAGCCGTGACGCCGCTGCTACCCCGAGCGAGTCCCGGTGGCCCGGCGACCGCTGCACGTCGCCGTAGACGCGCAGGTCCACCAGGCCGGGCAGCACGTACGCCCCCTCGAGGTCGATCGCCCTTGCGGCGAAGGCCGCTTCCGGCAGATCGTTGCCGTCGGGCATCCCCCGAGCGCGGAGCACGCCGCCGTCGATCCACAGCGACGCCGGCACGATCGACCGCGTTTCGACGTCGACGCAGCGCGCGTCGAGCAGGCGCAGATCCTGGGCGCCGGCCGAGGGGACCACCGCGGTCAGCCCCAGGACGACGAAGGCGGGAATCAGGAGCCGGACCGTGATCACTCGATGAACTCTCGGTTAAGGTTCGATTCCGGGGATGCCACAGATAGGCGACGGCAGCACCATGTGGCAACATGTCGGGTCGACCGCCGCCACGGGCGCGGTCCCCGCGAGCTCCGATTCCGTCCGCCGAGGATCCGAGACGAATGCGCCATCATCGCCTCTCGTGGCCCTGGACGGGTGCCCTCGCGATCGCGTGCGTGTGCCTGCCCGTCGCGTCGAGCGCCCAGCTGGCCGTGAACCTGTCGAACTACGACGCCGAGAACGCGATCGGCTACACCGCCCCCGTCCGCAGCGCGCTGGTCGCCGGACTGGGCAACGGGCTGTTCGCGACCGGGCTCGTACGAACCGAGCAGACCTTCGTGGCCCGGGCCTCGGTCCAGTACCTGCGCATCTCCTTCCGCGACGAGGATCGTGAATTCCGCGCCCGCGGCCCGCTCGGCCTGCCAGCCCAGCTGCCGGCGCAACAGGACGGCTTCGGAGCCAAGACACCGCTGCCCGTGGAGCGCGACGCGCCGTCGATCGTGGGCTCGACCGAATCGGTCGAGATGGTCGTCGACCTCGCGACGACGGAACAGGCCGTGCGCCTGCCCGGGGGCTTCGATCTCGACGGACTGGCGGTGACGGCTCCGCAGCTCACGTTGGGCTACCGCGGCCACGAGGCGGTCGTCCGTTTCTCCGACGTGAACTCGGGCACGGCCGAACTGGGCGACCTGCGGATCTTCGGCCTGGGCCTGCGCAGTGACGTGACCCGGTACCTCGACGAGGACCTGCCGGTCAGGGTCGCCTTCATGGGCGCCTACCAATCCGTGGAGTTCGCCGACGGACTCATGGACGCCACGCTGTGGACCGCGGGTCTGCAGGTCGGTCGCCGATTCGGCCGCGGCGAGGTCTACTCGGCGGTGACCTTCGACACCATCGACTTCGGACTCGACTACGAGGGACCCGACGGCGGTCGCGTCGACGCCAGCGAGACCGAGTCGCGGCCGCGCGTCACGCTGGGTGGCGGGGTCGCCCTGCCGCTGGCGCACTTGAACGCCGAACTCAGCTTCAACGACTTCTTCAGCGTGGCGGTGGGCGTCGCGCTGGGCCTGTGATCCCGTGCCCTTCGCCGGAGCGAACGGAACCATGTCGCGCAAGCCGCTCGTGATCCTCGCCGCCCTGTCGCTGAGCCTGCTGCTCCGCGCGGACTCGTGCACCACCGTCGACCGTTCGATCGACACCGTCGTGAACTTCCCGGTGGTCTTCGACATCGAGGTGGCGGGCAACACCGCACCCACCGACACGGTCGTCGTCACGCAGGACCTGTCGGCCGGGATCCTCGCCGCGCTCGAGGACATCGAAGGCCGGGGCGCCGATCCCGACACGTTGCTGTGGGTGGGGACGGCGGCGCGTTTCGTCCGCAGCGAAGGCTTCGACACCGAGCGTGAACTCCAGATCTGGGCGGGCGAGCCGGGAGCCGAGCAGTTCCTGTTGACCACGAGGCAGGCGATTCCCGACAACCGTGCGGGCCGCCGCGCCATCGTCTTCGCCGGCGGTGGAACGACGTTCCCCGAAGAATTCATGCTCGAACTCCAGGCGCAGGGAGCCGCCGAGCTGAACCGGCTGACCGGTGCGGCCTTCGCCGAGTACGATTCCACCGGCGACATCTCCACCGATCGCGTGCTCTCGGTCAGTGCCCGCTGGCAGAACGAGCGCACCGTGGACGATCCCCCCGACGACTTCACCCTGCAGTTGCGCCTGAATTTCCAGGTCGTCCAGCGACGCGAGACCGAGGTGTACAACCCCTGATCGCGATGTGGTCCCGATCGCCGCCCTGGTCCCCGCGCGCCCGGGCACGTATGATGCGGCAATGATCTGCGTCCCACCGAGAATTCCGCTGTCCCTGTCGATCGCCGTCGTGCTGCTGGCCGCCTCCGCCCCGGCGCCCGGTCAGGAACCCACCGGACGCGCCGAGACCGAGGCCTTCGTCGAACGCCGGCTCTCCTCGCTCACCCGCGACGACGGCTGGTTGTCGCTGGTCGGTCTCTTCGTCCTGAACCGACCGCAGCTCACGCTGGGCAGCGACCCGGAGTCGGATCTCGAATTGCCCGACCGTCATCCCGCTCGCGTGGGAACGCTTCTCGTGGGCGAGGACGGGGTCCGGTTCCGCGCGGCATCCGACGTCGAGGCACGGGTCGACGACCGCGCGATCGACGCGCTGCGTCTGGAATCCGACACCGAGGGCACCCCGACGGTCGTCGAGGTCGGCCCGCTGCTGTTCTACGTGATCGAGCGCAACGATCGTCCCTATCTGCGGGTGAAGGATCGCGAAGCGCCTCTGTTGCGCACCTTCGACGGCATCGAACGCTGGGACTACGATCCTGCCTACCGCGTCGAGGCGCGTTGGCTTCCCCACGCGGAGTCGCACGAACTGTTCGTGCCGGACGTCCTGGGCGGCGGGTCCGGGGTCGAGTGCCGGGGCGTGCTGGAGTTCGAACTGCAGGGCACGACGCTTCGGCTCGAGCCCACCGGCTACGGTGCCGAGAGGTGGTCGTTCATCTACGGAGACGCCACGAACGGGGTCGCGTCGTACGGGGGCGGTCGCTTCCTCTACTTCGACCCGCCGGGTCCCGACGGGCGGACGACCCTCGACTTCAACCAGTCCTACAATCCTCCGTGTGCCTTCACGCCCTACTCCACGTGTCCGCTCCCCCCGCCGGACAACGTTCTCGACGTGGCCGTCCTCGCCGGTGAGAAGACGTGGGACGGATCGCATTGAGCCCGCGCCGGCCCCGGCAGGCCGGCCCGTGGATCGCCCTGCTGCTCGTGCTCGCCGGTTGCCGCGGGGAAACACTCCGGGGCGGGATCGACACTCTCGACCCGGCGGACACGATCGTGGCCATCGGCGTGGTCGACCTGCGGCCCGGCGACGTCGACCCCGCGGTCCTGCCGGCCCTCGTGTCGGCCGCCGAGGACGCCGTCCACTGGACCGACGCACGGGCCTCGGGAACCGGAACGGCGGGAGCACTCGCCGTTCTCGACGGCCGTCCCGCCCTCGACCAGGTCCGGACGCCGCGAGACCCGGCCTCTGCCTGGGAGGACGCCGGTCGCCGCTTCGAGGTCCACGGGATCGCCCCCACCCTGCGCTCCGAACCCGAAGCCAGCCGCGCGCTGGGGGCGGATGTCGCGGTGGTCGGGAACGATCTCGCGTCCTTCGACCCCCCGCCCGACGGAGGGGTCCACGCGCTGCTCGTCGATCCCTTCGCCACCGGCACTCCACCGGGCCCGCCCGCTCCCGGAGCGTCGAGGGTCGAGGGGCTTCGCTGGATCGACACCGATCTCGTCGATCGGATCGACGCTCTGCGCGAGCGCGAAGGCGTCCACGTGCTCTTGTACGGCATCGTGCGCTCGCCCGGCCGCACGCGCGCGGCTCCCTTCGGACCGGGCCGGAGCGACGACCCCGTCGCATCGCTCACGGTCCCGGTGCTCTGGTGGGAGCCTCGGACCGACGCGCGCGGCGCGCGCCTCGACACGCCGATCACCGCGCGTGATCCGGTGTCGACGATCCTCGGACGTGAACGCCGTTCCGCCGGGCAACGATGGGCCGTGTGGTTCAACGCCGGCGGGGGCGGCGTCGCCCTCGAGGTCGGTGAACGCGTCCTCGTCCACCGCGGACAGGGGCCCTTCGAACTCCGGGCGGTCGCCGACGGATCTGCCGAGGGCCCCGATCTGGCCGACGACGAGCCCTCCACGGCGACCGCTCTCGCAGATCGATTCGCCGAGATCCTCTTCGGGAGACGTCCTCGCGCGTGGATCGCCCTGCGGGGGAGCGAAGCCGTGGACTTCGTCGACCTCACCGTTCTCACCAGCGCCGCGGTCGAACCCTGGGCCCTCGAGGACATCGACACCGTCCGTGACGACCATCCCCGGATCCTGCGGTGCAACCTGGCCGCCGAGCCGCGGGCCGACGGCGTGGTCGTCGAGCTCGGTTGGCCCCCCGTCCCGGTCGAGGCCCGGATCACCGGCAGCCTGGACCAGGCCTCGTGGCTGGGCCCTCTGGTGCACCTGGGGCAAGAGGCGCGGATCTGGGGACGCTCGACCCTGCGGCTCGAGCCCTGGTCACGGGCGTTCTGGACGGCCAGCAGTGGGACCTGGCCCGAGGCGGCCGACTCGTGGTGGCGCGACGCGCCGGTCGGTCTGCACGCGATCGTGACCGGCGACCGGAACGCTCCGGCACCGGCCACCTGGGCCGACTAGGACGACCTCTCGGGTACGGCCTCCCGCACGTGCGCCGGCACCGGCCGCAGGTCCCAGATCAGACCGAGCTTGCTCATGACCCACAGTCCCCAGTACGTCGGGTCGTACTCGTACCAGAAGAAGCCCATGCGCGCGCTCGACGGATAGTGGTGATGGTTGTTGTGCCATCCCTCGCCGAGCGTGATCAACGCGAACAGCCAGTGATTGCGACTGTCGTCCTTCGTGGCGTAGCGGCGCGTGCCGAACGTGTGGGTGAGCGAGTTGATCGTGTAGGTGGTGTGGTAGAGCAGGAGCGTCGACACGAAGAAGCCCCACACGAGCATCTGCCCGCCGCTGGTGCCGAGCGACGGTGCCATGCGCTCCAACAGCGCCCCCAGGCCGAACATGCCCGCCCCGGCCACGATCCCCGGCAGTACGTGGAAACGGTCGAGGAAGCGCAATTCGGGATAGCGCGCCAACTCCTTCACCTTGTTCATGGCGGTCGGCTTGAACGGACCGCTCAGCACCCAACCCACGTGACTCCACCAGAATCCGTGCCGCACCGGCGAATGGACGTCCTCGGGCTCGTCACTGTACCGGTGGTGGTCCCGATGGTGCGCCGCCCACCACAGCGCGCCCTTCTGCACGGCCGTCCCACCCCAGAAGGCCATGATCGCCTGCATGACGCGAGAGGTCTTGAAGGCCCGGTGTGAGAAGTAGCGGTGGTAGAAGCCCGTGATCGCGAACATACGGACGAGCCAGAATCCGAAGGCCACCCAGGCCGCCACCGGGCTGAAGCCGACGACGAAGGCGAGCAGCGGAGTGAGATGCATCAACAGGAACGGCAGGCTGCGCATCCACTGGATGGTCTCGCGCTTCTGGCCGCGGCGGAGCGTCACCCCGAAATGGCGGAACAGGGCGATCGCATTGCGCATGAACTCACCCCGCGTGCGCGCGGGCGTAGGGGGCTCGTGCTTGGGAGCGGTACTCACGGTCGTCATCGATCGGCATCCCCCGAACGAAGTCCTCGGAACAGGCCCGGCGACTCGACACTTCGTCGCCGGACCGGGTACGGATGTGCACCGACACCGCGCCCCGCGATCACGACGGTCGCTCCGCCGGACGCGACACGCTGCGCCGGAAGGCGGCCCGCAACGCGAACCCGAGCGGGATCGGCGCCGTTGCCCCCAGGGCCTCGGCCACCCGCTCGAGCGGCGCGGTCGACGTCCCCGGCAGGGCCCCGAAGGCCGCCGGGCCGAGCGTGCGCAGCGCGATCCACGCCGGCCCCAGGCACAGGGGCACGCCGGCCGGAGCCGGTGAAGGCCACGAACAGCAGGACGGTACCGTACAGGAACTCGCGTGGGCCGACTCCGGTGGCCGTCGACGGAGCGCTCGAGTCCAACGCGGCCGCGACGGCGACCAGGGGCCCGGAATCTCGCAAGCCGTACGGAGAACTTAGAATCTGGGTGTTGGGATGTCCAGATTGTCGATCAGGAACGCGTAGCGGTCGGCCAACTCCTCGATCACCTTCGCCGTCGGCTTGCCCGCGCCGTGGCCTGCTTTGGTCTCGACCCGGATCACCGTGGGAGCGTCCCCGCGTTGCATCTCCTGCAGCCGGGCCGCGTACTTGAAGCTGTGACCCGGCACGACACGGTCGTCGTGATCGGCAGTGGTGACCATGACCGCCGGGTACTCCCGAGGCTCGAGGTTGTGATACGGCGAGTAGGCGTAGAGGGTCTCGAACTCGTCCGGGTCCTCGCTGCTCCCGTAGTCGCTCACCCACGCCCATCCGATGGTGAAGCGGTGGAAGCGCAGCATGTCCATGACCCCGACCGCGGGCAGAGCCGCGCCCCACAGGTCGGGTCGCTGGTTCACCACCGCGCCGACGAGCAGTCCTCCGTTGCTCCCACCCTGGCACGCCAGCTTCTCCGGTCGCGTGTAGCCCTTCTCGATCAACCACTCGGCCGCGGCCACGAAGTCGTCGAAGACGTCCTGCTTGTCGTGCACGATTCCGGCCCGGTGCCACTCCTCGCCGTACTCGCCGCCGCCGCGCAGATTGGCCATGGCGAACACGCCGCCCATCTCCAACCACACCAGTCGTGACACCGCGAAGCCCGGCGTGAGCGAGACGTTGAAGCCACCGTAGCCGTACAACAGTGTCGGGTTGTCGCCGTCGAGCTCGAGGTCCTTCCGATGGACCAGGAACATCGGCACCCGCGTTCCGTCCTTGCTCCGGTAGAAGACCTGATCGGTGGTGTAGGCGTCGAAGTCGAAGGCGATGTCGGGCTCGCGGAAGAGCTCGCTCTCACCGCTGGCGAAGTCGTAACGGTAGATCACCGTGGGGTGCAGGAACGACGTGAACGAGTAGTAGGTCTCGGTCGCGTCGTAGCGGCCGCCGAAGCCGCTCACGCTGCCCAGCGAGGGCAACGCGACCTCCCCGATCACGGTCCCGTCGAGTTCGTGCAGGACGATCGCGTCGTGGGCGTCGTGCATGGTTTTGGCCACCAACATGCCGGCGGTCAGGCTGGCGCCCTGCAGGACGTCCGCGGTCTGAGCGATCACCGTCGTCCAGTTCTCGCGCGCGGGCTCGCGCGTGTCGATGGCGATCAGCCGTCCCCGCGGTGCGTCGAGGTCGGTGCGGAAGTAGAACACCGGGCCGTCGTTGCCCACGAAGGTGTAGTCGGCGTCGAAGTCCGGCAGCAGTTCGACGACTTCGGAGCCCGCGGCGAATTCACGGTAGAACACACCGTTCTTCTGGCTCGTGCCCTTCCACACCGACAGGATCAGGTACCGGCCGTCCTCGGTGACCTCGGCGCCGAAGCCCCACTCCTTCTGATCGGGACGCTCGTAGACGAGTTCGTCCTCGCCCTGGGCCGTGCCCAACCGGTGGAAGTAGACCTTCTGGTGGTAGTTGGCCTGTTCGTGCTCGTCGCCCGCGGCCGGTTCGTCGTAGCGGCTGTAGTAGAAGCCGCTGGCGTCGGGGGCCCAGCTCGCGCCACTGAACTTGCTCCATTCGACGACGTCGTCGAGGTCTTCGCCGGTGTCGACGTCGCGTACGTACCAGGTGCGCCAGTCGCTCCCGCTCACGCTCAGCGAGTAGGCCATGGACTTGCCGTCGTCGCTGATCTCGAGTCCACCCAGGGCGACGGTCCCGTCCTCGCTCGACGTGTTCGGATCGAGCAGCACGCGCGGCTCGCCTCCGTCGTCCTGCACGTACAACACACTCTGATTCTGCAGACCGTCGTTCTTGAACCAGAAGAGACGGTCGGCCACGCGCCACGGGGTGCCGAAGCGTTCGTGGTTCCAGAGTCCGGTCAAGCGCTCACGCAGCGGCCCGCGGCTCTCGAGCGACTCGAGGTAGTCGAAGGTGACCTCGTTCTGGGCCTCCACCCAGGCCGCGGTCTCGTCGCCGTCCTGGTCCTCGAGCCAGCGGTACGGATCGGCGACCTTCGTGCCGTGATAGTCGTCGACGACGTCGACCTTCCGGGTCTCGGGATACTGCATTCCACTTCCAATGGCGGGGTGTCGTGAACACGGCGAGCACCGCGGACCGCGGCCGCGGCCGCGGCCGCGGCGAGGCGGTCGCAGGATGCGGCGCTCGGTTTCGCAGGTCAAGCCGTCCGGCGCTCCACATGGCCGAATCTCCGGCGGCTCCATAGACTTCCCCGCGGACCCGGCATCCACGGTATCCACCGTGACCGTGTTCGCGTCCCCCAGCGAGAGGGCAGACCGTGTTCGTGGACCATCCCTCGATCGAGGTCAGCAACCTGGAGACGATTCCCGGCCGGACGATCGTCGCGCATTTCGGCGTCGTCACCGGCAGCACCGTGCGCGCCAAGAACTTCGGCAAGGATTTCCTGGCGGGTCTGCGGAACATCGTCGGTGGCGAGCTGAAGGAGTACACCGAACTCCTGCAGGAGGCCCGCCACGACGCCGTCATGCGGATGTGCGAACAGGCGCAGCAGGTCGGGGCGAACGCCGTGGTGAACGTCCGCTTCGCCACCAGTGCGGTGGCCTCGGGCGCGGCCGAACTCTACGTGTACGGAACCGCCGTCGAGGTGCGGTAGATCGTGCCGCTCGAATTGGACCTCGCGCTGCGGGTCGGGATCCCGGTCCTGCTCGTGGCGCTGGGATTCTTCTGGGGAAGCTTCGTCGAGCGACGGCACTACGCCTCGATCGAACGGCGTGAGCGGGAGCGACGGCCGATCCCGGTGACCAACGTGCGCGAGCTCGACCGGAATCGCCGCGTGGCGAGATCGCAGCTGGTCAGCGCGAGTGTCGTCGTGTCGGTGGACGCCTTCAAGGCCATGGTCGGCGCGATCCAGATCTTCTTCGGCGGCCGCGTACGGGCCTACGAGTCACTGGTCGACCGTGCGCGTCGCGAGGCGATCCTGCGACTGTTCGACGAGGCGGGCGCGGCGGACACCCTGGTGAACCTGCGGGTGGAGACCTCGATGATCGATCAGAACGAGCCGGGTGCCAATGCGACCAGCATCGAGGCGCTCGCCTACGCCACCGCCGTGGAGTACGAATCGTGAACACACCCTACGTTCCGTCGGACCCCGGTCCGAACCCGAACATCTCCGACGCTCCTCCCTGGCGGATGGTGGCGTTGCTGGCCGGTGGATTCGTGGCGGTCCTGGTGGTGGCGTGGCTGGTCCTGGGATGGATCGGGGGAGCCCTCGCGACCCGGATCCCCGACGACGTGGAACGTCGCCTCGGCGAGGTGTTCTCGGTCGAGACGATGCAGGGTCAGGACCCCGTGTCGCTCGCCGCGCGCGATCACCTCCAGGACATCGTCGATGCGATGGCCACGCATCTTCCGGCACGGGGACTGCGCTACCGCGTGGTCGTCGTCGACGACCCCGCCGTGAACGCGGCCGCGGTACCGGGCGGAGGAATCCTGGTGTTCCGCGGTCTTCTCGACGCCGCCGAGAGCGAGAACGAGATCGCCATGGTGCTCGGACACGAGATCGCCCATCATCACCACCGTGACCACCTGGAGCGCATGGGACGTCAGGTCGTCGTGGGGACCGTGCTCAACGCGATCTTCGGCGGGACGACAGGCCTCGAACAACTGAGTCGGGTGGGCACCGAGGGCTTCGAGCGCAAGATGGGCCGTGACGACGAGCGCGCAGCCGACGCTCTCGCGCTGGAACTCCTGAACGCCACCTACGGACACGTGGGAGGCGCCACCGACTTCTTCGAACGCATGGTCCACCGCGACGGCAGTGCGGCGCTCGCCTGGTTGCGGACCCATCCCATGTCCACGGAACGCATCGAGCGGATCCGGAGTACGGCCCGGGAACACGGCTACCGCTTCGGTCGCCCGGAACCGCTGCCCGACTTCGGCGCGGGAGGCTGACACCCGCCATGGATCCTCGCACACGCATCGCCGGCCACGCCTGGACGCTCTGGCCCTCGATCCGGCAGCGGATCCTGCCCGTGTCCGCACCCGAGTCCGTGCCCTGGAGCACTCCTGCGCACTCGGACATCGGCGAGATCCGGCTGTCGGGCCGCTGGCGTGGCGAACCCAGCACGGTGGCGGTGGTCGTCCTCCACGGTCTCGGCGGCAGCCACCAGCGTCCCTACTGTCTGCGGGCTGCGCAGGCGATCCAGGCCCACGGCTGGAGCTGTCTCCGCCTCGCCCTGAGGGGGGCGGACGGCCGTTCCCGCGACTTCTACCACGCCGGCCTGACCGACGACCTCGACGCGACCCTGGCCTCCCCCGTGCTCAGGGACTACGAACGGATCGTCCTGCTCGGCTACTCCCTCGGCGGCCACATCGCGCTACGCTATGCCTGCGACCGGCCCGACCCCCGCGTGCGCGCGGTGGCAGCGATCTGCTCACCCCTGGACCTCGACCGCACTGCCCACTACCTCGACCACCGCGCATGGCCGCTGTACCGCCACTACGTCCTGCGCGGCCTGTTGACCATGTACCGGCGGATCGCCGAGAAACGCCCCGTACCCACGCCTCCCGAGGAACTGCTGGGCGTGCAGACCCTTCGCGAGTGGGACTCGCTCACCGTGTGCCCGCGCTGGGACTTCGGCAGCCCCGAGGAGTACTACGCCACGCAGAGCGTCGGTCCCCTGCTACGCTATCTGCACGTGCCCTCGTTGCTCGTGGTCAGCCGGCAGGACCCGATGCTCGCGCTCGGCGACATCGAGGTCTCACTCGACGGCGCCAACCCGCTGCTCGAGGTGCGCCGGGTCAGCGCCGGCGGGCACGTCGGATTCCCGCGCCGTCTCGACCTCGGCGAAGACGCTCCGCGCGGGCTGGAACGTCAGGTGCTGCGCTGGATGGAGCGCCGTCTTCGATGAAGGCCCGCGAGCGGATCGTGGAGACGGTCCTCGCGATCCCCCGCGGGCGCGTGGCCAGCTACGGTCAGGTCGCCGCCCTTGCCGGACTTCCCGGCCGCGCCCGGTTGGTGGGACGGGTGCTGTCGTCACTCGGCGCCGACAGCCACGTGCCCTGGCAACGCGTGATCAACGCGGCCGGGCGGATCAGTCTACCCGAAGGCACCGACGCACACGCGTTGCAACGAGCGTTGCTCGAAGAGGAAGGCGTGGACTTCGAGGGCGATCGGGTGCGCGACCGGCGTGCGTGGTGGAACCCCGGGGAGGGGTCTCCCTGAAAGAACGCAACCCGGGGCGTCCCCCGGGTCACGTCGACACCTATCTTGCGGTGGGCCTCTTGTGGTCTGACTTGCCCAGGCCCACGGCGTAGAGGGTACGTGTCTGGCGAAGGAGATGCTGAGCGGTCACGGACCGGGCGCCACCTCCGCCTCACGTTCAATAGTATCGACGACAGACCGTTCCCACTCAAGGGGCAATTTGTGATCCGCGTGCCCCAGGCCGTCCGTTCCGCCCTATCTTGCCATTCCACGCACGGTTGACCCCGCCGCGCGCTTGCCCGAGAGTGCCGGGGTTGCCCACCGGTCGGCCGTCCCGGAGCAAGGCGGCGACCCGGGCCTTCTCCGTCGCAGTCCGACCCTCCAGTCCCTGGTCGTGCGCATGAAAGACGTCCGTGACCTCGGCCCGCATCTCGCGCCCCCGAGCGACCTGAATCCGAACCCGGATCCACTGCTCGACTTCCCCGACCGCGAGTGGGACGAGCTGAGCGAGTCCGACTACCACGAGCTCGGATTCATGGGTGGGCTCGAAGTCCACCAGCAGCTCGACACGGCGACCAAACTCTTCTGCCGGTGCCCGACGGGTCACTACACCGACCACGCCGACGCCGAAGTGTTGCGCCACATGCGACCCACGCTGAGCGAGCTGGGCGAGTACGACGGCACCGCGCTCATGGAGTTCAAGACGCGCAAGGAGATCGTCTACCTGCTCGACCGTCGCAGCGTGTGCACCTACGAGATGGACGACACGCCGCCCTTCGAGGTCGACGACGAGGCGGTGCGGGTCTCTCTCGAGATCGCCGACCTGTTCGATCTCGATCCGGTCGACGAACTGCACGTCATGCGCAAACAGTACCTGGACGGATCGATCCCCACGGGCTTCCAGCGCACGGCGATGATCGGACTGAACGGCCAGGTCCCCTTCCGTGTCCCGGAACTCGGAATCGACCGCTCCCTGCGCATCCGGCAGCTCTCGCTCGAGGAGGACAGCTGCCGCGAGGTCAGCGACATCGGTCATCGCGTCGTCTTCCGGACCGACCGTCTGGGAATGCCGCTGACCGAGGTGGTGACCGAGCCCGAGTTCTACTCGCCGCTGGAATTGCAGGCGGGGGCGCGGCTGGTGGCGAACACCACCCGTGTGTGCTCGCGAACGCGCCGCGGTGGAGGCGCTGCGCGCCAGGACGTGAACGTGTCCGTGGCCGGCGGCCGGCGGATCGAGATCAAGGGCGTGAGCCACCACCGCGGTCTACCCCGACTGGTGCACAACGAGGCCTACCGCCAGCTGAACCTGCTGCGCATCCGCAGCGAACTGCAACGCCGCGGCGTGACCCACGAAGCACTGCTGATCCCCGACGGTGGACTCGCGTGGGACGTCTCACCGATGGCCGTCGAGGCCACGAACGCGCTGCGCAAGAGCGACTTCGCACCCCTGCGCGACGCCGTCGCGGCCGGAGGCATGGTCGCCGCGTTGCGCCTGCCCGAGTTCCGCGGACTCCTCACGCATCGCACCCAGAGCGGGATCATCTTCGCCCAGGAGATGTCCGAGCGGATGCGCGTGATCGCGTGCCTGACCGGCCGCCCGTTCATGATCCACAGCGACATCGAGGGCTACGGCCTGCGCGGCAGCGAATGGCAACAACTGCGCAAGGCCCTGCGCGCGAGCAAGACCGACACCATCGTCCTGGTCTGGGGTCCGCGACAGGACGTCGACACCGCCGTCCGCGAAGCGTTCATCCGGGCCCAGGATGCTCTCGCCGGCGTCCCCGCCGAGACCCGCCAGGCACGGCCCGACGGCACGACCGGTTTCGAACGCATCCTGCCGGGTGCAGACCGTATGTATCCCGACACCGACACTCCACCCATGCCGATTCCGCCGGCGTGGATGGAATCGATCCGTGCCCGTCGCCCCCGCCGGCCGTGGGAGCGCGAGGACGCCCTGCTGGCGCTGGGGCTCGACCGGACCGCCGCCCAACGGCTCGTGGCCTCGCCGTGGATCGGCCTGTTCGAGAGACTCGACGTTCCCGCGGGAGACACAGCCCGTCTCGCCGAACGCGCCATGCAGCACCGGCTGCCACGCCTCGTGCGCGAGGACGGTGTCGAAGCGCTGCCCGGCGCCGACCGGTTGCAGCCGTGGGTCGACGCCATCGGAGCGGGTGACCTGACGGCATCGACCGTCGAGAACGCGCTCGAACGGATCCTGGCCGAGACCTCGCGTCCGGCCGAGGCCGTGCTCGAACGCATGCGCCCGCACCCCGGCGACCAGCGCGCGCTCGATCAGCTCGTGAAGGACGTGGCGCGCGAGGCTCCCTCGCTACGCCGCCGTGACGAGCCCGACGCCGTGCTCCGCTGGGCCATGGGCCGCATCATGCCGACCATGCTCGGTCACGTGGACCCACGCACCATCCGCGATCGGGTCGAGACCGAACTCGACTCCACGATCCGTTCCGGTTCGGTCGAGTGACCCCCGAAGAGGGAGACCCCGAGTGAACGACGATCTCTACAAGGGCTACCGCTCCCCGATGCGCGACGTCATGGAGCGCGAGGGCGTCACGGTCTGGTGCGAGGTCCGCGCCGTCACCGAGCGCGGGGTGTTCGAGGGATTGATCCTTCCGCGCAGCGAGACGAGCGATCCCGAACACCTGGTGATCAAACTCCCCACCGGTTACAACATCGGGTTGCGACACGACCGGATCCGCGCGCTCGAGGCGATCGGTTTCCGCGAGGCGCACTACAAGGTTCCCGAACAGGAATTCCCGGTCGACGCCGCGAAGCCGAACGTGAAGCTCTTCGGGACCGGCGGCACGATCGCGTCGCGTCTGGACTACCGCACCGGAGCCGTCATCCCGGCCTTCACGCCGGGCGAGCTCTACGGTTCGGTCCCCGAGCTGGCCGATGTGTGCAACCTGCAGACCGAGAAGCTCTTCGGGGTGTTCAGCGAGAACATGGGGCCGGAACAGTACGTGGAGCTGGCCGAGAACGTGGGCCAGGCGATCCGCGACGGCTACCACGGCGTGGTGATCGGTCACGGCACCGACACCATGCACCACACCGCCGCGGCGCTCAGCTACATGGTGCAGAATCCGCCGGTGCCGATCGTCATGGTCGGTAGCCAGCGGAGCAGCGATCGCCCGAGCAGTGACGCGGCCCGCAACCTGATCGCCGCGACCACGGCCGCGGCACACGGCGATATCGCCGAGGTCCTGGTGTGCATGTTCGGTCCCACCAGCGATCGCTACAACCTGCTGCACCGCGGGACCCGTGTGCGCAAGATGCACAGCTCCTACCGCAGCACCTTCCGCACGCTCGGCGACATCCCGGTGGCGATGCTCGAGATCGACGAACGGAGGATCACCCCGCTGAAGGACGACATCCGCCCGCGCCGCAAGGACACCGAGGTCGACGTGCACGCGGTCTTCGACGACCAGATCAGCCTGCAGTACTACTACCCGGGCATGAAGGCCGACGTCTTCGACGCGCTGGTCGACGCCGGATACCGCGGCATCGTCATCGCGGGTACCGGCCTGGGCCACGTCAACCGCCAGGTCTATCCGGCGCTCGATCGCGCCCGCGAAGCCGGCGTGCTGGTCTTCATGACCCTGCAGACCCTGTGGGGCTTCGTGCAGATGCACGTGTACGAGACCGGCCGCGAGATCCTGCAGCTCGGTGTGGTGCCGTTGGCGAACATGCTCCCCGAGGCGGCCTACATAAAGCTGGGCTGGGCCCTGGGGATGCACCCTGACGATCCAGGAGCCGTCGAATCGCTCATGCGCACGCCACTGGCCGACGAGATGACTCCGCGCGAACCGCACGACGGGTATCTCGTCTTCCAGGGCGGCGTGCCCGAGATCGAGGGCTTCATGACCGGCAGCTGGAAGTAGGCCGGGCCCGACGTCCGACGTACGAAGGCCCCCGCTCCACTCCGGAGCGGGGGCCTCGTCGTACGCGGAACACGAAGAGCGACTAGAAGCGGCTCTTCAGCGCGCCGAAGCTGCTGTCGTCGTTGCTCACCGGCGAGCAGGCCTCGTTCCGGCCCGGGTTGGTGAGCTGCAGGATCAGGTCGAGCTCGGTGGCGTCGTCTCCGGTCTCCAGGGAGTCCGCACCGCCGATCGTCCACTCGGTCGGATCGAAGGTCGGGTTGGCGCTGTTGGTCAGACGCTGGGCGTAGCCGTCGGTGTACTCCCAGACCTCACCCGAGCCGTCGACACCGATCACGCCGTAGACGTCGATCAGGGTGGCGTCGCTGCCGTCGCCGGTGGCCGGGCCCTCGTACAGGGCGATCACGTCGTCACCGTTGAAGAAGGCGCCGAGGTCGAAGTTGTCGGGATCGAAGCCGTAGGTGTCGAAGAACAGGCCGATCCCGGGCTCGTCGCCGAACTCGTACGAGATCACGTAGGTCTCGCAGGAACCGAGCGTGCCGGACAGCACCGTCGAGGCGCCGCCGCCGAGCTCGGTGCCACCGTTGTTGAAGTTGCCGATGCTGTAGTTCGACAGGTCGACCGGATCCTGACCGGTGTTCGTGAGTTCCACGAACTTCGGCAGACCACCGGGCAGGGTGGCGTCGACGACTTCGCTGATGATCAGGTCGGCCTGGGCCGGCAGGGCGGTGACGGCCACGAGGCCGGCGCCCAGCAAGAGCTTCCGTAGCATTGTGTCTCCTTGGTCCTCCACGGTGCAGAGGCGTTCGGACGGGCGCGAGGACAGCAGGGGGCCGCGCGCACGGGGTTCAGGTCCGACGATCGTCGACGATCGTGGACGCGTGCTTCCAGTGTAACCGACCAGACCCAGGTCCGGGAACGCGTCCTTCTCCGATCTCGGGCAAGATCCGGTGAAGAGGTGAAAGTGGGGCGCAATCACACGCTGCCGTCGACGGTCTTCGGGCTCAGACCGTCGACGCCTCGGCGAGCATCGCCCGCATCTCCTCTTCCATCGCCTTCGCGGTGGCCTCGGGGCCGGTGAGCTTGAAGAACACGAGACCCTGCGGTGCCTCGACGATCGCACCGACCATGCGGTAGCCCTCCATGGCCTTGGTGCGGCCGCCCGTCATGGGACCACCGCCCATGCTCATGTTGTAGGTGCCGTCGACTTCGACGAAGTGGACGTCGAGTCCATTGGCCGTGGTCAGCTTGCTCCGCACCGCCACCGCGCCGGCATCGCCGCCGTCGGGTGCCTCCATCTGCCCGACCCAGCGGCCGATGTTGCTCTCGACGTCGCCGCCCTGATTCGGACCGAAGTAGAACACGTTCAACTCGGCGGGTTCGGTGTCGCCCTCGACCGGTGGATGCGTGTACTGCGCTTTCCGCATGCGGCTCGGTCCGAGGTCCTTCCACGCGTCGGCCGGCGCGAAGCGGATCCCGGCCAGGGTGACGGCACCGCCGGTCGGCTGCGCAGGAGTGTCACCGGGGTTCGCCGGAGCGACCTCCTGGGCCGAGGTCGAGGCATTCGCCTGCTCCCCGGACGACGAGTCTCCGCCGCCACATCCGGCGACGAGAAGAGCGCTGCACACAGCGATGGGCAGGGTTCGTAGCAGATCCATGGGTTCTCCGCGAGGCTCGGGTCGAGACGTCCAGGGGGCAGCGCGGCACTATAACACGCTGCCCCCGGACGGCCACGGCAGAGCCCGCCCTCAGGACGCGCGGCGCCCGACCACGTGGTGGTTCTGGGCCGAGGCCGAGCGGATCGTCGCCACTCCGAGCAAGCGGTCCTCCTGCCGCGACGGCCCTTCGCCCCGTCGGGTCCACGGATAGATCTCGCGCACGACCAGATCCAGCGTCACCGGACACGGCCGGCCGGTGATCGCGTCGACGAACTCGCGCAACGCGTGGCCGAGCTGCGAGGTCCGGAGGACGACGCCCGTTCCCCCTTCGGTCCGCAGGACGTGGCGACCGCTCTCGAGCACGATCCGGCCGTCGAGCGCGATGGATCGGCCCTCGAGCGTGTCGACCCCCGCCTCGGCCCCGAGATCGAGACGGTCGAACGTGCGGAAGCCCACCTCCTGGGCAAGGGGCCCGCGGACCGGCTGCTCGTCCGACGAGGCGAGTCGAGCCACCCGCTCGAGGACCAGATCACGGGCCAGGACCTGTCCTGCGCAGTGCACCCTCTCCACCCGCAGCTCACCGTCGGCCGCCACGGCGTCCACGATCAACGGCGCCGACCGGGCCCGCATCTCGTTCAGCCAGGGCATGACCTCGTCGGCGCCCTCGAAGCACAGGAAATGACCGTCGGCAAGGATCATGTAGGGCCCCGACGCGTAACGGACCCGCCGGATCTCGTGACGCACCAAGCGGGAATGGTCCGGGTCGAGCACCGCCGACCACCAGCTCTGCTCCACCGTCGGCCGTTCGGCGCGGGCGAACATCTGACCCAGGGGCACGGTCTCGTACCGGTCGCCGGTGTGGCGCGCGACGACCACGATGGCCACCGCGACGATCAGCACCGGGATCGCGCGCAGCGCGAAGGCTCCGGCCACGGCCTTGGGCCCCCGCTCCCAGACGGACTGGTGGCGCTGCTCGATGGTGTCGACGTAGCTCGTGTACGGCTCCGACGACGTCGCCACGTGCAGGGGCTCCCCGGGCGGCTCGGGCAAGAGGTCGGCGCCCTCGAGCACCTTCACGTCGCGATCGCGTACGACCTGCGCCACGCGAGTGAGCCGGTCGGCGGTCACCAGCGCGTGCAGGTCCGAATCGAAGTCCATCTCGTGCCAGAGGAAGGCCTGGTTGGGCCCGAGCACGGAGTCGTAGCTCTCCCCGTCGGGCGGGGGCTCCACTTCTTCGAGGTCGAGGGCCTTCTCGATCTGATGGCCCTCCCAGGGGCCCATGTAGTTGTGGAACCGCAGGTGATAGAGCTCACCGTGGGCTTCGATCGTCAGTTCGCGTTGCATGACGTGTCCCCTCCGTCCGGGAAGCGATCCCCGGCCCGGCGAGACACCGGTCACAGCGGTCCGACCCCCCGGAGGCATCTCCGCCATGACCGGAGCGACACGGGGTCGGGATTCGAGTGTGCGCCCGAACGCCCCGTCGGTGACTTCGAAATGTGTGATGTGCCCGGAACGGTGATCAGAAGGCGTGCCCGAAGGACAGGTCCCCCTCGATCGACTCCTCGCCGACGGCCAGATCCGCGCGGATCAGGAGATCCCGGTCCTCGGTGGCGTGCAGGCGCAGCCCCACCCCGACGGTGGGTCGCATGGTGCCCAGCTTGAAGTCGTTGTAGGCGGGCGCGACGTTCGCCAACCCGCCGAAGGCCACCCCGTCGAGCCGCCCGATCAGTGGTCGCCGCCACTCGGCCTGCACGGCGGCCATGCGCCGCTCCAGGAAACGCCCCCGCTGGTATCCCCGCGAATGCGCGCGTCCCCCGACGGCGGCGTAGCGCCAGATCGGAGGGTCTCCGAAGAGAGCGAAGGTGAAGGCCTGCAAGGCCAGGACGTTCCCGCCTCCGAGGTCGTGGTACGAGCGGAAGTCCAGGTGGTAGTTCTGGAACGCGAAGTCGCCGCTCATGTCCTCACTGAAGAACAGTGCGAATCCCTGGGCGTGGACACCACTGCTCGGTGCATAGAGGTTGTCGCGGCCGTCCCACTCCCAGACGATTCCGGCGCCGGCGGCGTTGTCGCAGCAGAGGCCCGGATAGTCCCGTGTGTCGAGCAGGCCACCGTCTTCGGTCTCGAGGTAACGGAAGTCGTTCCACTCGACCCGCCCGCCGACGCGGAAGCCGTCGAACACGCGGTGGAAGAGTTCGACGTACGCGAGCAGGCTCTGGGGGCGGTAGGTCTCTTCGTTCGACTCCGGCGAGTCCGATCCCAGCCCCCAGAACCGCCGCGCGAGGGTCTCGAATTCGACCTTGCTCTTGAGGAACCAGGTGCCCTTGCCGAAGTAGACCGTCGCCACGGCCTCGGCCGATCCGTGGCCGGTCGTGTGCAGACGCCCCTTCACCGTGAACTCGGAATCGACGGAGAGATCGCCCTGAAGTGGTGTACGGAAGGGTCGGATGGCCTCGAGACCGACCCCGAAGTCGTCCTGGGAGGAGTGGTAGGCCTTGGGCACGAGCACGATCCCGGCCCCGTCGAACCGGGGCGGGAAGAAGTCCCACTCGACCGCCCCGGCCGACGTCGGCAGGACGACGAAGAGCAGGGCCAGGACCGGACCTCGGATCACCCGGCGACCTCCGGGTCGTCGGGTCCACCCTCTCCCGGCCGTGTGGGCCACAGGCCCATCGCCTCGGCGAAGCGGTTCAGGTAGTTGAACATGCCGATCACGCAGGCCATCTCCACGATCTGGTCGTCGTCGAAGTGGGCACGAAGCCGCACGATGTCGGGCTCCTCGATGGCCCGTGCCTCGCGCGTCATGCGCTCGGCGAAGCGCAGTGCCTCGCGCTCGCCCTCGCTCACCGGACAGGTCTCGGGGTCTTCGAGGGTCTCGAGCACCTCATCGCGAATTCCGTGCCGTCTTGCCAAGACGGTGTGCGAGGCGAGTCAGTAGCGGCACTCGTTGATCTGCGACACACGGACCGCGAGCATCTCCTTGAAGCCCACGGTGAGGGTACCGTCGGCCGACAGCACCGCTCCGAAGTGCGCGTTGAACGTCTTCATGAGTTCGGGACGTCGGCCCATCACCCGGAACAGGTTGGGCACGTTCCCGCGCTCGTCGTGGAAGTGTTCGAAGATCCGCTGCAGGCGGGGTTCCACCTCACCCCAGCGGAGGCGCTCCAGGTAGGACACGGGCGACTCCAGGGTAACTGGGCGCGTCGCCGCGGTTCAGCGACTCGAGGACGACACGCCCGTCTCTTCGTCGTCCGTCTCGATCCGGGACGACTTCGGGCTCTCGCGCTGCTCGACCGAGCAGCCGTCGGGCGCCATTCAGGTGGCAATGCCGAATCGCGGCAGCACCCAGCGCTGCAGCGCGAACCAGGCGACCAGGAACAGCAGGACGTAGAGGGTATCCATGGGTGTTCACCCATCCTTCGCCGGGGACGTACGATCAACCGTACGTATCCAAGATGGAGCGGTTCCCGATCTCCCACAAGGCGAAGATCCGCGAGAACCCCACCCGGAGGGGGGCGCCGCCCCGGATTCGCGGCCCCGGGGCCGTCGGGGCTAGACTGACGACTTCCTGCAACGACGAGGAGCCGATCATGGACACCGCCTATCTCGTGACCCGCCCACACCTCGGCCACGTCGCGCCCGAGGACCTCGAATTCGGGCAGAAGATGCTCGGGAAGTTCCTGGGCCAGCTCGTGGGCGCGCCCGAGCCGCCCGAGGCGATCTGCCTGTACACCGAGGGCGTGAAGGCGGCGCTGGAGGGCTCGCCGGTGCTGGGCGACCTCGAGCAGTTGGAGGCCGCCGGGGTCCCGATCCTGCTCTGCGGTACGTGCATCGAGCACTACGGTGTGGCCGACCGCGTGCGCGTGGGCGAGGTGGTCGACATGCAACGGATCGCGATCGCCCTGGGCGGGGCCGACAAGGTCGTCACCGTCTGAGCGGCAGCGCCCCGAGGGTCTTCCCCCGGGGCGCTCCGGATCAGCGCTCCAACCGCAGCCCGGCCATGACCGTGGCCCCCGGCATGGGGTAGCCGCGGTCGATCTCGTACTCGGTGTCGGTCAGGTTCTCGCCGCGCACGAAGGCGGTGACGCCGTGGCCCACCGGCACGTGCAGCGAGGCGTCGAGCAGAACGTAGTCCTCCTGCGTGCCACCACCCGCCGGCGACGGCAGCGACGTGTACAGATCCGACACCGCGTGGGCACCCACGGTGAGCCGGAAGCGCTCGTGGCGGTAGGTCGAGGTCAGGTTCAGGTCGTGTGCGGGGGCCAGTAGCTCGGGGTCCTCGGTGTCGAGCCAGGTGTAGCCGAGCCGGAACTCGAGCTGCCGGACGGGAAACCAACGAAGGCCGGTCTCGACGCCGGCGTGGGAGAACTCGCCACTGTTCAGTCGGCGCGGGGGTCCGGCCGCCTGCGGCACCACCTGGACCAGGTTGTCGCCCTCGGCCACGAAGCCCGTCAGCTCCACGCGCAGCCGCCGGCCCAGCAGCCACTGGTCGACGCCCGCCTCGGTGCTCCACATGCTCTCGGGTTCGAGCTCCGCGTTCGCCGGCGGGAACAGGAACAGGTCGAGCAGCGTGGGGTTGCGGAACGAGCGCCCCGCCGAGGCGCGCAGCGTCGTGCTGCCGGTGAGCTGATGGGTGAGCCCGACGTAGGGCAGCCACTGCGTATCGCCCTCCTCGAGATCGAAGCTCTTCACGAAGCGCAGGCCCGCGGTCAGGTCGAAGCGCGCGGGCAGTCCCTGCTCGAGGAAGCCGTAGACGTCGACCTGGTCGAGCGTCTCGTCCACGAGGTCACCGCCGGCACTCGGGTTGCGGGCGTCGCCGCCGTAACGCGCCAGATCCACGCCGAAGGTGGTCACCGTGGTCTCTCGGGCGCGCAGGCTCTGGTGCGCGGACAACCCGGCGTAGAAGTCGTTCGAGTCGAAGCCGTCGGAGAATTCGTGGTCGCCCCAGCTGTAGAAGGCGCGCAGCGTGCCCTCGAGCCGCTCGCTGCGGTTGTGCAGGGCGATCGAGGTGCGACCGCGCAGGTACTCGCGGATCGAGTCGGCCGGCGCAGTGGCGGCGCCCACGGCGTTGGGCTGTTCGTACTCGGCGTCGACCAGGTTCAGGTCGCCCACCAGTCGCCACTGCGCGCCGAGTTCGCGCTCGACCTTGACCGTGCCTCCGAGATTCTCGAAGCCGTCGTCGAAGTCGTCGCGGTGACCGTCGGTACGGTTGAAGGTGAGTCCGGTGAAGACCGAGGTCGGTCCCTCGTTGTACTGCGCCGAAAGGCTGTTCTCGCTCGTCGTCTCCGAGCCGAAGCTCGTCATGGCCGACGTCGACCAACCCTCGCGCCCGCTGCGGCGGGTGACCAGGTTGATCGCCCCGGCCATGGCGTTGCTGCCGTACAGCACCGACGCCGCTCCACGGATCACCTCGACGCGCTCGACGTCCTGGGTCGCGTAGGTGTCCGAGATCGGATGGCCGAAGATCCCCATGAACTGCGGCTGGCCGTCGATCAGCATGAGGATGCGCGTGTTCGGCTGCCCACTGATCCCGCGGATGCTGATGTTGCCGCCCGAGCCCGGCCCGATGCCGAAGCCCGTGGTGGTGCGCTGCTGCAGGAACACGCCTGGCACGGTGCTGGCCACGGTGGGCAGGACGTTGTCGGTGTCGTCCTCGAGGGTCTCGCGACCAACCACGGTCACCGTCGCGCTCACCGACCGCTGCGGGCGGACGATGCGCGAGCCCGTCACCACGACGGTGTCGGGGAGGACGTAGGGATGGTCGGACGTGCCCTCGGTCGATTGCGTTCGGGCCGGACTGGCGGAGAAGGTCGTGAACAGGACAAACAGGAACAGCCAGGGGGCGGCCGTCTTCATCGGGTCCTCCGGTCGTCGGTGCGTTCGAAGATCGAATGGCGGTCGAGGTCGAGCCAGTACTGCAACGAGAGCCGGCGGATCTCGTCGAAGTAGGCGTCGGTGAGGTTGCCGTAGCGCTCGGCGGCGGTGCGGACGTCGGTGCGGATGTCCGCGAGGACTTCGTCGGACAGGGCGAGTTCGAGCGAACGATCGCCCTTGGTGAAGCGGGCGCGCACCTGCGGGCGGCCGCCGTCGACGTTCTCGATCGTCCCGCGGCCCAGACTGGCTCCGGTGGCGACCTGCAGTCCGTCGGCCAGACAGCTCACGGGAGGCTTCGGCCCCGCCCAGGTCGTCACGCGCAGTTCGTCGAGATCGGCGTCGAGCAGCTCCCGCGCGAGGATCCCCATCTTCACGCCGACGATCGAATAGATCCCCAGGTGACGGTGCAGCTCGTTCGTGAGTACCGACGCCCGCCATTCCTCGAGGCCGTGGCGCTCGAGGATCGGGTCGACCACGGGCGCCACGTCGGGCAGGAACTGCTCGGGATCGGTGGGGTAGCGCTCGAGCACGACGTAGGGACGCGGCTGCGGTCCGTGGTCGTCGGAGAAGCGATCGCGGTAGACCGTCCGCGCGAAATCACGATCCCAGTCGGCCAGTGACGCCGTGCGGGCCTGGATCGGGTTGGTGTCCGACCACGACTCGAAGCGCGCGACCAGCGGCTGCAGGGCGACGATCGCGGCCAGGTCGTCGGCCACCGAGTCCGCCTGCTCGAGGGCGTGCGCGCGCAGATCGTCGACGGCGTGCAGAGCGGCGAAGGCCTCGGCCGCGGGTGTGGACTGCGACTCGACGGCGTCGAGCAGGGCGGCGTCGAACAACGCCACGTCACCCGCCGCGGGGGTCACCAGCCGCAGGTCGATGCCCAGGTCGAGGATCGCGTCGGCCGCGGCGCGGTCGCGTTCGAGGTTCCACTGCGCGCCCGGATCGTCGCTGCGCGGGTCGGCGGCCCAGTACACGGAGTGGATCGCATCGACGATCCCCGGATCGGACTCGATCAGGGCCGCGAGGTTGGTCAGCGGACCGAGGCAGAGGATCCTCACCCCGGCGCCGTGCTGGGCGCTGATCCACTTCCGCACGTGGGCCAGGGGGTCGCCGTCGGTGCGGCGGTCGTCGCGGATCGGCAGACCGGCGTCGCGCAGGTTCGCCCGCACGAAATCGCGGAAGGGCGGCGGCGATGCCCCGACGGACCGGCCCGCGACCACCGGAACGTCTCCGCGGCCGAGCCGCTCGATCCACGCCTCGACCACGAACGCACCCTGGGCCGGCCCGAGCACGCCGTCCGAGGTGACGATGCCCGCCACCTGGGGACGGGGCTGGGCCAGCACGACGGCCAGGGCACGCAGGTCGTCGAGACCGGCGTCGGTGTCGATCAACAGTGGCGGTTCGGCGACGTCGTGCGCCGCGACGGGCGTGACGGCGAGGGCGACGAGGACCGCGAGCACGATCGCGGTACGGGAGCGTGGCATGACGGGGCCTCCCGGTGGATATTACGAATTGCGAACTCGTAATACGCTGCACCAGGCGGCCCCGCTCGACCACTGTGGAGATGTGAGAAGACCGACGCGGTGCGGGATCAGAATCGCGCGGGCGGCGCCGGCCGATTGTCGAGGATCGACTCGATCCGCTCGACGACGTCTCCGGTGAGCTTCGGCAGCACCTCGAGCGCGTCGAGGTTCTCGGCCAGCTGATCGGTGCGCGACGCCCCGAGGATCACCGTGCTCACCCGCGGGTTCAGCAGACACCACGCGATGGCCAGCTGGCCGAGCGAGCAGTCGAGATCGGCCGCGATCGGTTCGAGACGGCGCGCCTTCTCGATCTTCGCCTGCCCTTCCTCGTTCTCGAAGAGGCGGCGCAGCCACTCGTAGCCGGGCAGCGTCGGCCGCGATCCCTCGGGAATGCCGTCGCGGTACTTGCCGGTGAGGATCCCGCTCGCCAGCGGCGACCAGATGGTGGTGCCGATCCCCGCGGTCTCGTACAGCGGGCGGTACTCGGCCTCGACGCGCTCACGGTGGAACATGTTGTACTGCGGTTGCTCCATGGTCGGCGCGTGCAGATGGTTCGCGCGTGCCACGCCGACCGCCTCCTGGATCTGCTGCGCGTTCCATTCGCTGGTTCCCCAGTACAGCACCTTTCCCGCGCGGATCAGCTGGTCCATGGTGAACACCGTCTCTTCGATCGGCGTGTCCACGTCGGGACGATGGCAGAAGAACAGGTCGAGGTGGTCGACCTGCAGCCGCCGGAGCGCCGCGTCGCAGGCCTCGCGCACGTGCTTGCGGTGCAACCCGCGCTGGGTCGGGCAATCGCCGCCCCAGAAGACCTTGCTCGACACGACGTAGGTGTCGCGCGGCCAGCCCTCCTTCTTCAGCACCTCGCCCATCAGGCGCTCGCTCTCGCCGGCGGCGTAGGCCTCGGCGTTGTCGAAGAAGTTCACGCCCCGCTCGTAGGCCAGCCGCATGCACGCGGCCGCCTCGTCGAGCTGCATCTGCGTGCCGAAGGTGACCCAGCTGCCGAAGGAGAGAGCGCTCACGGGGAGACCGGAGCGGCCGAGGCGGCGGTAGGACATGTCCATGGTGGGATCCTCACGGGTCGGGGTCTGTGGGTGGTCGTGATCGTGGTCGTGATCGGACATGCTAGGCGGCACACCGGGGGAATCAAGGGCGGCGGCTTCCGTTCGGTCGCGCGAGCGGGTAGGCTGGATCCCGAACGGACTCCCGCGAAAGGCCCGCCCCGTGATCGCTCACCTGCTCTCGCGCGCTCGCCGTGTCGTCGTCGGTGTCGCCCTGTCGGTGGTGCTGCTGCCGTCGGCCGGCCAAGCCGACCTCACGATCGTCTCCGGCGACTGCGGCGAACTCGACACCGAGCTCCTCGATGCGTCCCCCCACCTCTTCACGACCACCGTCGAGGTCTTCGAGTGCGACTTCGTCGAGGCGGGCATGACCGAGGGCGGGCTCGAAATCTTCACCGACGGCAACGCGGGCGGCAGCTCGATCTACTCCGAGATCCTCGCCCACGATCTCGCCGCGGCCTGCGACGGCGCGACCCTGCTGAAGACCGAGACCGAGATCCTCTACGACGATCCCAACGGCAAGAAGACCGATCTACTGGTCGAGATCGACGGGACGAGGATCGGGGTGAGCGTGACGCGGGCCATCACCTTCCCGCCCGGAACGCCGCTCACCCTGGCGCGCGCCGAGGAGGTCCTCTTCGACAAGCTCGACGACGTCCGCGCGAGCAGCGCCAACGTCAGCGCCACCGACGCCTGGCAGAAGCAGATCCTGGTGGTGGAGGTCCCCGTCGGGAGCGATCGCGATCAGGTGGTGGCCGCCTACGGCAACGCGGATCCCGCGCGGCGGGCCGACACGATCGTGTGGGCCGTCGACACCGACGGCAGCGACGAGTTCCTGTACTTCGGCGACGCGCCCACCTGCGAGTCCACCGCGGCGCCCGCGGCACCCGCTCCCCTCGTGGTGCGTGCCTTCCCGAATCCCTTCAACCCGACGACGACCTTCGCCTTCGAGCTCGAGCGGCCCGCGTCGGTGTCCCTGCGCATCCTCGACGCACGGGGACGGGTGGTCCGCACGCTCGCGGCCGGCCGGGCCCTCGCCGCCGGCGATCATCGGCTCCGCTGGCGCGGCCGCGACGACCACGGAGTCGCCGTGGGCAGCGGCGTCTATCTCCTGCGGCTGACGGCCGGCGACCGCAGCGGATGGCGCCGCGTGGTGCTCGTGGAGTGACGGCGCTCAGGACTGCGCTTCGCGTGCCTTGCGGGCGTCGACGAAGCTCTTGATCGCACCGACGAGGAAGATCACCGACAGCAGCGCCATGATCGCCTGGGAGACGGCGGCCTCGGGGCGCTCGACCTCGCCGCCCTGCGCCACGGAGATCGCTCCGGGAATCCCGCGGGCGCTCCCGATCAGGGCGAGCAGTGCCAGAACCGCCGCGGCGTGACCGGCGTGCTTGATCTTCGACTCGTCGCGCATCACCAACCCGAGCACGACGAAGACCACGCCGAAGAAGGCCGGGATGAGAGCCGTGATGCTCTCCTGACCCGTGGCGAAGTACGCGATCAGACCGAGCAGGACGAAGAGGACGCCGAAGATCGTGGTGAACCGGGACACCGTGGCTCCAGAGAAGGGGGAGGTCGGGGCACCCGCGGTCGCGGGCGGAGCCACAAGCTAGTCGTGGTGCGGGGGGAATCAAGCGCGGGGGCGGCCCCGATCGGAACCGCCCCCGGCGCAGGACCTCTCAGGCCAGCAGCTTGCGCTCGCGGGCCTGCTCGGTGAGTTCGTCGCGGAACTGCGGGGCCGCGATGCTGATCAGTGCCTCGGCCCGCTCCCGCAGGTTCTTGCCGAAGAGGTTCACCGCACCGAATTCGGTCACGACCCAGTGCACGTCGGCCCGACTGGTGACCACGCCCGCCCCCTGCTTCAGGAACGGCTGGATCCGGCTCAGGGTGCCCTTCTTCGCCGTGGCCGGCAGGGCGATGATCGGCATGCCGCCCTTGCTCTTGGCCGCGCCGCGGATGAAGTCGACCTGACCACCGAAGCCCGAGTAGATGTACGGACCCATGGAGTCGGAACACACCTGACCGGTGAGATCGACCTCGATCGCCGAGTTGATGGCCACCATGTTGTCGTGCTGGCTCACGATGAAGGGGTCGTTCACGTACTCGGTCGGATGCGCCTCGATCAACGGGTTGTTGTCGAGGTAGTCGTAGAGAGCGTCGCTGCCGAGCGCGAAGGTGATCACGACCTTGCCCGGATGCAGGGTCTTCTGACTTCCACTCACCACACCACGTTCGATGGCCCGCATGGCGCCGTCACTGAGCATCTCGGTGTGGATCCCGAGGTCGAGCTTTCCCTCGAGCGCCCCGTAGACCGAGTCGGGAATCCCGCCGATGCCCATCTGCAACGTGGCACCCGGCCGGATCAGTGGCACGATGTGACCCGCGATGGCCTTCTCGACGTCGCTGGCATCCTTCGTGTGCAGGTTCGGCAGGGGCGCCTCGTGTTCCACGACCGCATCGACCCGGCTCACGTGCACGAAGGCGTCGCCGAGCACGCGCGGCATGTTCGGGTTGACCTGGACGATGACCTTCTTGGCAGAGGCCGTCGCCGCCTTCGAGGCCAGGACCTCGATCCCCAGGCTCATGAAGCCGTGCTCGTCGGGAGGCGAGACCTGGACCATGGCCACGTCCAGCGGCACGATCCCCTCGCAGAAGAGACGCGGGATCTGGTGCAGGAAGATCGGCATGTAGTCCGCGCGGCCGTCGTTCACGGCGGCGCGATCGGCCGGGCCCACGAACAGCGAATTGTGGCGGAAGTGCCCTTCCATGCCGGGCTGGGACAGCAGGTCCTCGCCCAGCAGGAGCACGTGGTTCAGCTGGACGTTCTGGAGCTCGTCGCGCCGCTCGGCGAGTGCACTCACCAGGGCCGACGGGATCGCCGCGTTCCCCCCGTAGTACACCCGGTCCCCGCTACGAACCATGCCCACGGCTTCGGCCGCACTGGCCAGCTTCGACTTGTAGTCGTCCACCCAGCTCATGTCACTCTCCCAGCAAGCGTTCGATCGGGGTGACGGGCATGTCGAGCGTGTCGCCCACGCGGCGGTGCACCAACTCGCCCTTGTACAGGTACGCGCCCGCGGCCAGGCCGGAGTTCTCGCGCAGCGCGGACTCGGTGCCGTTCTGCGCGATCTCGATCAGGTAGGGCAGGGCCGCGCTGGCCAGAGCGCGCGACGCCGTGCGAGCCACGTTCGAGGTCATGTTCGGAACGCAGTAGTGGATCACTCCGTGCCGTTCGAAGACGGGATCGGCGAGCGTGGTCGGACGGCTGGTCTCGATGCAGCCACCCTGGTCGATCGAGACGTCGACGATCACGCTGCCCTGCTTCATCTCGCGGACCATCTCCTCGCTCACCACGAAGGGAGCGCGCCCACCGGGGATGAGCACCGCGCCGATGATGACGTCGGAAATGGCGGTGAACTTCTCGAGCCGATCACTGCCGGCGACGATGGTCACCACGTGGCCGTTGGTCTCGTCGTGCAGGCGGCGGAGCTTGCCGACGTCGGTGTCGATGACCACGACGTGCGCACCCGCCTGCAGGGCATGGCGGGTGACCGCGTGCCCGACCCGACCCGCGCCCAGCACGAGCACGGTGGGCGGCGCGACACACGGAACGGATCCGAGGAGGATCCCGCGACCACCCTCACCGTTCTGCAGGTAGCGGGCGGCGATCTGCAGGACCATGTGCCCGGCCATCTCGCTGAACGGAACGAGGACCGGAGCCTCCCCCGAGCCGTCCTCGATCAACTCGTAGCCGATGAGTGTGGCCTCGCGGTCGCGCAAGGGGCCGACGGTCTCGGGACCGGCCACGGCCATGTGCTGGAAGCCGCAGACGGTCGCGCCAGGGCGCAACATCGAGGCCTGCTCACGGTCGAGACGACCGACGCAGCACAAGAGGTCGCTGCGACGGAGGATCTCTTCTCCGCTGTAGAGGATCTGCGCGCCGGCGTTCTGGTAGTCGGCGTCGCTGAAGTGGGCGTCCTCGCCCACGCCCCTCTCGACCACCACCGTGTGCCCGAGACTCGACAATCGATGGACGGCGAAGGGGGTCAACCCCGCGCGATGTTCCAAGCCGTGCGCTTCGCGCGGAACTCCGACGATCATGGTGCGACCTCCTGGACGACGCATTCGCTGCACAGTGTCGACGAACGCCGTCCATTGTCAGGTCGCGAAAGTGTGAGATCGATCACGGCTTCATGGGGCTCACACTTTTGCCGAGGCGCGAGGCGACCGGATCAACCTCCGGCGCGTTCGAGCACCTCGGCAGCGGCGGTCAGTCCGTCGGGGAACGGCCAGCCCTTGTCGTCGCGACGGTGCAGGGCCCAGCCCCGTGGCGTGCGGCCGTGGTTGGGATCCACCGCCTTCGGATCGAGCCCATGCGACAGCAGATGTTCGACCACCTCGGGCCGCCCGTACCACGCAGCCCAGTGCAGCAGGGATGCCTCGCCGTAGTTGGCCTGGAGGTCGGCGCCGGCTTCGCGCAAGGCAGCGAGGCATCGGAAGCGCGCATTGATCGTGGCCCCCACCACCGCGCGATCGGTCGGCGCCGAATCCTGCAGGTGGCGCCGCAACTCGTCGAGCGCACCGCCCCCGGCCGCGCGGTCCTGGGTGCCCAGCTCCGCCCCGGCTCCGACCAACCGATCCACCTCGCGGGTCGCCGCGAAGGCGATCCCGAGATCGAGGGCGGTTCCACCGTCGACGGCCCCGCCCCGTCGCTCGAGATCCACCCCGCGACGGATCAGCAGGTCGACGATTCCGAGCTCGTACACGCTGACCGCCGTCATCAGGGGCGTCTCTGCCCGCTCGTCGGTCATCGGGTCCCAGTCCGCCGCGGCACCGGCGTCGAGCAGCACCCCGGCCATGGCCGTCTGCTCGCCCCGCGGGCAC
The DNA here is from genome assembly GCA_035268685.1 of Candidatus Krumholzibacteriia bacterium. Taxonomy (NCBI): domain Bacteria; phylum Candidatus Krumholzibacteriota; class Candidatus Krumholzibacteriia; species Candidatus Krumholzibacteriia bacterium. The sequence continues at coordinate 42,349 of DATFKK010000134.1, forward strand.
AGACCGTGGAAGGGGGCGCCTATCAGGTAGACCAGCAGCGGGACCTCGCGCTCCTCCCACGACATGGCGGCGTTCGCGCGCTCGGGGTCGCCGCCCACGGCACGGGCGAGCGCATCGGCGTGGCCGGTCGCGATGGCGTCACGGAGATCGTCGGTGATCATGGGAGCCTCCCGGAACGTCGGAAATCCCGGAGACGATGCGTCCCCGGGCGTGCGATCATACATGTTCTCCGAGGACTTGCATCGTTCGCGTCCCGGCCTCGACCCCCGGGGCGATTCCGAGGCCCCGACCGGGGCGGAAACGGTGCTGGCACGAAGCGGCTCGCAGTTCCCCGGCCTCTCTCCCGGCACGCCCATGAGCACCCCCACCATCGACTCCTTCGACCTGTCCCCCGACCGCGTCCTCGCCCGCAAGTACCGGGTGCTCGAGCAACTCGGTGCCGGCTACGAGGGCGAGGTCTACCGCGTGGCGGAGGTACGGACGGGGATCGAACGCGCAGCCAAGCTGTTCTTCCCGCAGCGCAATCCGGGCCTGAAGACCTCGCGGGACTACGCGAAGAAGCTGCACAAGCTGCGGCACTGCGACATCCTGATCCAGTACCAGACCGAGGAGCAGCTCACGCTGCGCGGCCACACGATCACCGCGCTGATCTCGGAATACGTCGACGGCCCCGTCCTCGACGACTTCCTGAAGACCCGGCCCGGCCGTCGCCTCGCGCCCTTCGAGGCCCTCCACCTGCTGTACGCCCTGGTGGTGGGCATGGAACCGATCCACCAGGCCGGCGAGTACCACGGTGACCTGCACGCCGGTAACATCATCGTCGCGCGCCACGGCCTGGAGTTCGAACTGAAGCTGATCGACTTCTTCCACTGGGACGCGCCGAAGGTCGAGAACCGACGCGCCGACGTGTGCGACGCGATCCGGCTCTTCTACGATGTGCTGGGTGGGCGAAAGACCTACGCGCGGCAATCGGCGGCGGTGAAGGAGATCTGCTGCGGACTCAAGCGCACCTTGATCCTGCGGAAGTTCCCGACCATGGCGCGGCTGCGCAAGCACCTCGAGACCATGCAGTGGTGAGGGCCGTCAGGGCTGCAACAGACGCTCGTACTGACGTCGATAGCGTGCGGCCTCGGCCGAGCGTCCGGTGCGGCGCATGACCTCGTAGCCGTAGTAGGCGGTCCCCGCGCGGACCTCCCGCCTCATCTCCGGAGGCGCCGTCCGCAGATAGGGATCGCTCTCCGGTGGCACGCGCTCGTGCAGTTCCTGGCAGAAGTGCAGCAACGGCTCCCAGGCCAGGACCTCGCGCTGGTGGGAACCCTTGGCCTGGCGCTCGGTCACCGGCGCCATGTACTCCAACACGGTGCGGTCGTCCGTGTTGAGGGGCGCACCGGCGAACTCGTCGCGGATCCGGGTCAGGTTGGCCACGTAGGCGGCCAGGGGAATGTTCGGCAGCCACACGCGTTCGTCCAGGTGCCCCTGGTCGACCAGGCGATCGAGGTCGCGCTCGAGGGCCACGACGTCGAGCGGACGCTCGTCGGTGGTCGCGACGAAGGCGTACACCGGAAACACGGGCGAGAAGCTGCGGCGCCACAGGGTGACCTGGGGGAACACCTCGAGCAGCGTGCGCGCCAGAACGTCGAACTCGCGACGCGACGTGTCGAAGGCACCGAACCACTGCACGAAGACTCCGCCGTCGTTCAGCCGGTCCCGCACGGTCTCGAAGTGCTCGAGCGTGTACAGCGCCCCGACGCCCGCCTTGTAGCTGAGGAAGATGTCGGCGGTGATCACGTCGTAGCGATCGCGGCGGGTGCTCAGATGGATCCGGCCGTCCTCGGCCACGACGTCGACGCGCGGATCGTCGAACAGACCCTCGAGCCAGGGCTGGAAGTGCCGACGCGCCGCGGTGACGACGTCGGGATTCACCTCGGTCACCGTGATGCGCTCGTAGGGGAAGTGCATGGCCCCGCTCGCGGTGATCCCCGTCCCCAGACCGATGAAGAACGCACTCCGCGGATCGGGGTGCAGCAGGCCCGGCAACTGCCCCTGCAGCCGCTCGTTGATCGCAGACGCACTCGAACCCAGGTTGTACGAACTGTTGATCCGCAGCCGTAGCTGCTCTTCGTCGTGACGGGTGACGGCGACGGCGGCGTCGGGCCCCTGCCACATCTCGACGATCTCCTCGCCGTGGGCGTCGTCGAAGCCGATCCGCATCTCCTCGAGATCGAGACCGATGGCCAACGCGAGTGCACCCACGGCCCCCACGGCGACGACGACCCGTCGTCCGCGCTGCTCACCGCGCAGCAAGAAGAGCGACACGACGAAGTAGGCTGCGGCGATCGTCCAGATACTCGCCCAGACACCCAGCGTGCCCAGCAACACGAATCCGGCGAGCAGCGAGCCCAGGATCGCCAGGACCGTGTTCACCGCGGCGAGTTCTCCGACCGTGCGTCCGGCGCTGCGCATGCCGGGCTCGCTGACCTTCATCAGGAAGGGGAAGACGGCGCCCATCACGGCCACCGCGGGTCCGAGCGTGATCGCCGTGCCGGCGAAGGTGAGCCCGACGTAGGGCCAGAAGCCCAGGTCGCTGTTCCAGAACTCGAGTCCACCGGCGATCGCCTGGAAGAGCAACGGCGTCACCGCCACCGCGAGTCCCGACACGGCCAACAGGTCGACGAGGGTCGACGTGGCCGACCGCGTGCGTCGGCACAGGCGGTTCGCCAGCGCCGATCCGACGGCCAGCGAAGCCAGGAACACGGTCAGGATGATGGCGAAGGTGTAGACCGAGTTCTGCAGGACCTGCGAGAACATCCGGGTCCACAGCACCTCGAGCCCCAGCGCGGCCAGACCCGAGAAACCCGCCACGAACCAGAGCCGCCGCGGGCTCGTGTCGATCGCCTCACCCGCGGGATCGGAGGACTCCTCGACCTCGGCGGTCCCCGGGACCTCCGACCGCGACCACCACCACGTGATCGCCGCCACCGTGAGGTCGATCGCGATCGCGAAGAGGTACGCCCCGGACAGACCGAGCACACGCGGCAGTAGGAAGCCCGCGGCCAGGGCACCGGTCGCGGCCCCCAGCGTGTTCACCGCGTACAGGAGCGTGGTGCGTCGGCCCAGCTCCGAGCGACGCCGCACCAGGTACTGCGCCATGACCGGCAGCGTGCCGCCCATGAAGAAGGCCGGCGGGAACAGGATGAGCAGGGCGAGGGCGCTCTTCACCACGAGCGCCAGCACCGGCTCGTGCCCCACCGCCTCCAGCAGCGGCGTCTGCACCGCGCGGAAGGCCGCGAACAGTCCGAAGAACAGCAGTGCGCTCGCCCCGACCGCCAGCTCGAGCCCGGCGAAGACCCGCAGTGGTCGCCGGACCGCTCCCACCCGACGACCCCAGACCCAGCCCCCGACGGCGAGTCCGAGGAAGAAGATCGAGAGCGTGACCGCGGTGGCGTGCGCGTTCACGCCGAACAGCCGGGTCAGCTGTTTCAGCCACAGGACCTGGTAGACCAGAGCGGCGGCACCGGAGAGGAAGAACAGGACCAGCAGGGCGGCCAGTCCGCTGCCCGGAGCCGCGCGCGTCGGAGGCGAGGACTCGACGACGTCGTTCATGATGCAATCAGACTATCACCCGCGAAGAGCGGCGACGGCTCCTGAATCGTGAGATCGAGTCCCGAGCCGCGGCTCAAGTCACGGATGCGACCTGCCGATCACCCCCACGCCAGTTCCATCACGAGACTCCGCATCCGAAGCCGCTGGTACCATGCACACGTCGAGACATCGGCCCCTCCGCCGTGCCCCCGTGCTCGCCGCCCTTCTCGCGCTCCTGGTGGCCTCGTCGGCCACCGCCGGCGACGCCCACCACCACGAGACCCTGGACTGCCGCCGCTGCCACGAGCTGGGCCGCTCCACCGTGGACGACCCCACCCCGACCTGTGCCGGTTGCCACGGGCCCGGCTCGAGCCGGCCGTGGGGCTCCGCCGCCTTCCACGGAACCGGCGAGCGCGCCTGCATCGACTGCCACTCCTTCCACGAGCCGGGTCGCGTGACCCTCCCCGGCCGCACCGAGCACGCCGAGCTGTCCCGCCTGGCGCCGGCCGGCAGTCAGGACGGGGCGACGGCCTGCGGTCCCTGCCACGGCGACACCGTCCCGGACCTCTCCCTGCTCACGGCCGCCCACCGGGCGGCCGCGGACTGGTACCACGCGAACATGGAGCTGGTGACGAACCAGACGGTGACCGAGAGCTGCCTGCGCTGCCACGACCACCAGCAGGAACTCCCGGCGGAACTCGCCGACGGATGGGATCCGCCTCGTCCCCACACCCAGGCGAGCCATCCCTACCTGGTCGAGGTCACCGGAGACCGCGGGGGCGGCTTCCGGCTCCGCACGTCGATCGACCCCCGCCTCGAACTGATCGAAGACCGGATCGAGTGCACGACCTGCCACGACATCTTCCGGCACGAGAACGACATGCTGGTCGCGTTCGAGTCGCATGCCGCGCTGTGCACGGGTTGCCACGCACGCAACGCGCCCCGGGGCTCGGATGCGGCGGCCGTTCTCGCGCGCTGAGACCTCAGCGCCGGTGGCACTGGATGCACAGGTCCCGCGCCGGATCGAGCGGCAGGTACCAGTCGAACTCCGCACCGTGCAGCTGGTGGCAGCTCAGACACGTGACCGGCTCCCCGGTACGGGCGTCGATGACCTCGGGACCCACCGGGTGCGTGACGGCATGGGCCTGTTCGTGGCACGGCCGACAGAAGTCCCCGTCGGGTGAGATCAGGTAGTTCGCGTTGTTCGCCCCGTGCGGCACGTGACACTCGAGGCAGTTCATCGAGTCGTGCGTCATGTACGCCGCCTTCGGCTTCTCGCGCTCGGGCTCGTCGAAGTGGCAGTTCGCGCACATGACGCTCGGCTCGGCCGTCAGCAGGGCGTCGACGTTCGACGCATGCGGATTGTGGCACTGGTTGCACGAACCCTCTTCCTCGAGGTTGTGCCGGAAAAGGGCCGTCTCGAATTCCTTCGTGCCGCGGTGGCAGCGCT
>DATFKK010000135.1 GCA_035268685.1 Candidatus Krumholzibacteriia bacterium
CGCGGAAGTGAACGGTCGTCGCACCGCGGAGCACGACCCGGAAATGCGAACGGCCCCCGACCGGAGTCGGGGGCCGTCCTCGTCATCGCGAAGTCGATCCCGTGGGATCTACTTCGTCAGCATGACCTTCTGCACCTCGACCTGGTCCTGGGCCTGCAGGCGCATGAGGTACACACCCGATCCGACATCGGCGCCGGAGTCGGTGCGGCCGTCCCAACGTACGTCGTAACGACCCGTGGCCTTCACGCCGTCCACCAGGGTGGCGACGCGGCGACCGCGGAGGTCGAAGACGGACAGGTTCACGGCCTGCTGCGAGCGCACGGCGAACGAGATCGTCGTCTGGCCCCGGAACGGGTTCGGGCTGCCGCCCTCCAGACGGATGATCGAGTCGTCACCGCTGCCCTCGGTCAGACGGAACGGACCGAAGGACATGGCGCCGCCGTTGGCGTTGACCAGCTCGACCGTGTAGGTCGCGCCGCCGGTCGGGGCGACCTCGTCGACGAACCGGAAGCTTCCGGCCACCGACAGGTCCTGCACCTGATCGGTCAGACGCACGCGGTCGGTCTGCTCGCCATTCTGGCGGTACACGTGGTATCCGGTGAAGCCGAAGGCCTCGGCCAGACGCCACTGCAGCACGGCACCCCAGCCCTCGCGGGCGACGCTGACGTCGGTGAACGACACGGGCACCGGGCAGTCCACGACGATCACGGACTCGCAGGTGCTCACGTTGCCCTCGTCGTCGGTGACGATCAGGGTCACGGGGTTCTGGCCACCCACATAGGGTCCCGGAGGATCGAGGGCCAGCGTCACGTCTCCGCCGTCGGGATCGAACGAACCGGCGTCGACCTGCGAAGGATCGACGAAGGCCTCGCACGGACCCGTATCGGTCTCGTTGACGATGGTCACCCACGGGTTGCAGGCGGCTGTCGGCGGAACGTCCTCACCCGTCACGTTCAGCGTGACCGGGATCGTGGCGCTGCCACCGTTGCTGCTGATGTTGATCTCGCAGTCGTACGAACCGGTCGCCAGGCCGGTCGCGTCGAACACGAGGTCGACGATGTCGCTGTCCCCCGCGGGCACGGAGCCCGAGGTGGTGCTGGCCGAGAGGAATCCGCAGTCGGAGATCTCGGCAGCGATCACGACGTCGTCGAGGAAGAAGTTCGTCCCACCACCGTTGGCGGCGAAGATCTCGGAACGGAACTCCACGTTGTGAGGCTGACCGTCGGCGAAGCCGAGCGCGGTCAGATCGACGGTGACCTCGGTGTAGCCGAGCTGACCGCAGATCGCGCTGCCGCCGTCGGTACGGAACACCTCGGTGCCGTCGATCAGCACCTGCATGTAGTCCGAAGGCGAGTCGCAGGTGATCTGCTCGATCCAGAAGCTGAGCACGACGTCGCCGGTCGGGATGGTCACCGTCTGGCTGACGCTTCCGGCCTCGAAGGCGGCGATGCCACCGAACCAGGTCCAGAAGGCGCCGGTGCGGGGACCGGTGCCGGTACCCGTGCCGCAGGTGACCACGTCACAGATCGGCGTGCCGAAGTTCGTGGACGACTCGGTCCACACACCGCCGAAGGGACCCGCCTCGAAGCTGCCGTCGGCCACCGCATTCGGACCCAGCGCCTTGGCCAGGTGTTGCGGGTGCACGTGCGGCATCTTCTCGGAAACGTCCTTCAGCGCTTCGGCCGTGGTCGGCTTCTTCGCCGTGGATCCGGACCGCTCGTTCGAGCGCTCGAGCCGGAAGGCCGTCTGCGGCTCGAAGAGCTCGGTCGTCGAGCCGGCCAGGAACGGCGAGGCGGTGACCTCGACGTCGTCCAGGCTCCACTCGAGATCGAAGGCCGGCGGCACGGCCGCGTTCGCGATCGCCAGCGGCAGCTGGGTGGTCCCACCGGCCGGCAGCGTCACCTCGATCGGCGTGGTGTCCACGTCGAGGATCGCCGGCGGCAGCAGCTCGCAGATCGTCCACTCGAAGGTTCCGTTGGCCAGGTCGATGCTGGGCACGAACGAGAACTCCTCGTACACGGTCTGCAGGCCGTCACCGATCGGCTGGGCCGCGGCCGACAGATCGGTCGAACCCGGATCCGCGACACCGCCACCCTGCGAGCGGCCCACGACGGCGTCGGTGGTCGCGATGGCGCCGTACTCGATCGAGTACGTGCCGTCGGGACGCAGCGTCACCGTGAAGTTGTTCGAGTCGGTGCCGGCGAACTGCGGGACGTCGGTGAAGGTGACGACGAATTCGCCGCCCACGTTCTCCGCGGTGACCGTGCCGCCGGTGTTCGGCGACAGGTCGTCCCACAGCGGGGCGATGCGCGGCGGACCGTCGAGGAGTTCGCCCACCGACTCCGAGAAGTCGGTGTCACCCTGGCCGAAGGTCAGGAACCCGTTCGAACCGACGAACACGCTCGAGTAGGTGTTGCCGTCACAGAACGGGAACTCGAAGCCCAGGGGCACCTCGATCGAGTCGTCGTCACCGAGCGGCAGCACGGCGCCGGGATCGGTGAGGATGATGTCGACGTTCGAGGTCACGCCGTTGGCCACGATGCCCGAGAAGTCGCACTCGGGATCGACGGTGCCGTCGGCGCTCTCGGCCGTGTTCCACCATTCCTCGTTGAACGTGACGGTGGTGGGCGGAGTGCTGAAGCCGCCATCGACGATGCCGTCGATGTAGACCACGTACTCCTCACCGGGGGTCAGACCGTTGAACTCGAAGTCTCCGCGCGGCGTCGAGGCTTCACCCTGCGAGCGGTTGCCCGAGAGCTCCGAGTTCGAATCGCCGTAGGGATCGTTCACGTTGCGGACGATCACGTTGATCCCGGTCACCGGCGTCACGCCGTCGGGCAGAAGGACCTGACCGCTGATGGTCGCGCCGGTGGTCGGCCAACCGCCTGCGGGGTACAGGTTCGACAGCGCCGAGACGTCGTCGGGATGCTCGATGGTCGCCATCTCGACGCCGATTCCCACACCCGCACTCGGGTCGATGAACGGGTACATGGTCTCGAGATCGGCGAAGGTCGGCAGATTGCTGTACGGCCCCGCGCAACCATCGGGCGTGAGGTCGTCTCCGAGGAACACGATCGCGCCGTTGGTCTGCGTGTGGGCCAGGTTGATCGAGTGGCCGAACTCGTGGGTCACGACACCACCGAAGCTCTGTCCGGCCGTGTCGGACGGATCCACGCCGCCGCCACCGAGCACGACCCAGCCCTCGGTGATCTCCGCGCCGTCGGCGAAGTCCGGGCTGGCGACGCCCAGCACGCCCGATCCGGGCGGAATTCCGAAGAACTCGAAGAAGACGTTCTCGTCGTCGTCGTAGATGACGTGGATGCCGCCGCCGTTGAAGGTGCCGATCACGCCGGCCGCGGTGGTGCCGTCATTCACGTCGGGAAGGCCGACGGTCGAGAAGTCACCGGCCACGGTCAGCTGCAGGGCCGACGTCGGCACGCCGGACCACTCGCTCACGCCCGCCTGGACGAGAGCGTCGGCCTGGGCGTTGGTCACCGGGCCGAGATCTCCGAGGTCGGTGTACACGTTCACCGGCGCCGCGGTGCTCCATGCGAACGGGCTGTTCGTCTCGGGATCGAAGACCAGTAGGGGACCGCCGGCGTTGGCGGCTGCCGGGGCCAGGACGAGGGTGAGGGCGAGTGTCAGGAGTCCGATTCGCTCAGTGCGCATGGTGCAGGACCCCCTCTTCGACCCAGCGTTCCTCGACCGCGTTGCGAACGAAGTTCACGAACGCGTTCTCGTTGATCTCGCCACCGCGGACGGCGACCAGCTTCTGCGCCGCTTCGGGCATGCGCTCGGTCTGCGCGGCGACGTGGTGGAACAGGTTGGTGTTGTCGACGGCGTTGATCACGTTGCCGCGCGCATCGACGGTGAACTTGCCCTGGTTCAGACCGACGGTCGTCTGCATCCCGTTCATCGGCGACTGCCGGTAGAGGAACAGGATGACCTTCTCGTCGGTCACGAACATCGGGAAGGCGGCCGGGGTCATGGACAGAGCCGTGCGGCCGTCCGGCATCTGCTTGGGCTCCTGGAGCCCGAACTGGCGGATGATGCGGACGCCGGTGCGATTACCGGTGAGGTCGTCCAGCACGTCGATCGTGATGTCTGTGTAGGGCAGGTTCATCGAGTCGAAGCCGTCTTCGATCTCGAGGACCTCGGCCACCACGATGCTCTCCGCCTGGTCGATCAGGTCGACGATGTTGGCGGTGCGCAACGATGTGGCCTGTGCAAGCGATGCGTGAAACATCATCGCGAACACCAGGAGGCCCACCGTGCGCAGGCGAGAACGAAGGTGCATGCGCGTTCCTTTCGGATGGAACTGGAAGGACGAACACCTCGGAGTGGGATGGAACTGTCCACGTGGCGCACACGCATGCGTGGCGACCCGGCGAAGCATGATCCTCCGGTTCCGAGTGGTGCGTTTCGGACTGTGGGCGAGTGGACGCGGGACCGCTTTCTGGTGTCGGGACGAGAGGCGCGAGCCTGCCCGATGACGTGGCGATCGCCACCGGAGGGTCCGCGTCCGTCGACCGTTGGTCACACTAGCAGAGCGTCGAACCGTGTTGCAACGCAGAAGACCACGCGATTTCACGTCGTGACGCGCGTACGGTGAACAAAGGCCGAACCCGCTCGGGTTCGGCCTTCGTCCGGTGGAGATACGGCGAGAGTCAGTTCGCTTCGGCTCGTTCCGACGTCTCTTCGCCCGGGTCCGTCCTCGCGATCAGACGGTTGATCCGCGCGGCCATGGCGGCGGGATCGTCGACCGTCGAACCCTCGGCGATCACCGCCTGCTCGTACAGCAGGTGTGCATAGTCCTCGACACGGGGGTCGGAGGGGTCCTTGTCGTGGAGGGTGCGCATGGTGCGCACGGCCGCGTGATCGGGGTTCAGCTCGAGGACGCGCTCGCGCGGCGGCAACTCCTCGCCACGGCCCATGCGCTTCATCAGGCGCTCCATGTGCGCGCTCACGCCGTGTTCGTCGGCCACCAGCACCGCAGCGCTCTCGCGCAGGCGGTGCGACGCCCGTACCTCCTTCACGCCCGACAGGGCGGTCTTCACGAAGGTGAAGAGTCCCTCGAGCTCTTCCTCCTTCTTCTCTTCGTCCTTCGATTCGCCCTCCGGCAGTTCACCCCGGTCGGCCGCCTTGAGCTTCCTGCCCTCGTACTCGCCGAGGTGGGCCACCAGGAACTCGTCGACGGGATCGGTGAGCAGCAGCACTTCCTGGCCCTTCTCGCGCAGGGCCTCGAGCGCCGGCGAGCGCTCGATCAGCGAGCGCCGCTCGCCGATCAGGTACCAGATCGTGTCCTGGCCCTCGGGCATGCGCTCGAGGTAGGTGTCGAGGTCGACCGTGGCGTCGTCGCCGGTGCGCGTACTGTGGAACAGCAGCAGCTTGGCAATGCGCTGGGCGTTCGCCGGGTCATTGGCCACGCCTTCCTTCAGCGTGGCCCCGAATTCGGCGAAGAAGGACTCGTAGTCCTCGCGCTCCTTCTCCTTCGTCTCCTCGAGCGTCCGGAGGACCTTGTTCACCAGGCCCTTCTTGATCTGCTCGACCACGCGGTTCTTCTGCAGCATCTCGCGGCTCACGTTGAGCGGCAGGTCGCTGCTGTCGACCACGCCCTTCACGAAGCGCAGATGGAGGGGGAGCAGTTCCTCGCAGTCGCTCGTGATGAACACGCGCTGGATGTACAGTTGCAGGCCGGCCTTCGGCTCGCCCCAGTAGTAGTCGAGGGGCTTCTTCTTCGGCAGATAGAGCAGGGCCCGGTACTCGAGGGTTCCTTCGGCCTTGAAATGGATCGTGCGCGCCGGGGCTTCGAAGTCGTGCGAGATCTGCCGGTAGAACTCCTCGTGCTCGGCCGGGTCGACCTCTCTGGGGTCGCGCAGCCACAGTGCCTGGCGCGAGTTCAGGGTCTGCTTCTCGCGCACGGTCATGGTCTCGCCCTCTTCGCCACCCTCGAGCGGCTTCTGGACGTCCACTTCCATGACGATCGGGTGCTCGAGGAAGTCCGAGTACTTCTTCACGATCCGTCGCAGCACGTGTTCCTCGAGGAACTCGTGGGCGTCGTCGCGCAGGTGCAACACCACTTCGGTCCCGCGTTCGGGACGTTCGATCTCCTCGAGCGTGTACGAGCCCTTGCCCTCGCTCTCCCACTTCACGCCGTGCTCCTCGCCGGCGTGGCGCGTGAACACCGTGACGCGATCGGCGACCATGAAGGCGCTGTAGAAACCCACGCCGAACTGACCGATCAATTCGGGGCGGTCGGAGGCCTCGGCCTCGCGCAGGGCGCTCAGGAACTCGCGCGTGCCGCTGCGCGCGATGGTGCCGAGTTGGTCGACGATCGTGGTCGCCGACATGCCGATGCCGTTGTCGATCACGTGCAGGGTCTTCGTGTCGCGATCGACACGCAGCTCGATCTCCCAGTCGGTGCCGGCGTCCTCGAGCAGCGCGGGTTCGCGAATGGCCTCGAAGCGCAGCTTGTCGATGGCATCGCTGGAGTTGCTCAGCAGCTCGCGCAGGAAGATCTCGCGCTCGGAATAGAGCGAGTGGACGATGATGTCGAGCAGTTGCTCGAGCTCGGTTCGGAACTCGTGGGTCTGCACCTGGCTCATGCTGGACGGACCTCTCGGAAGCCGAGGCGGCGCCTCGGGTCGTGGGACATGACGACGGCGGCCCGGGGCTCGCGGCGGGCCCACTGCGGCAGGGAATCTAGTCGAGGCGTGGGCGGTGGCAACGCCACTCAGGCCGTGCCGCGCACGGTGGCCTCGCGCTCGGCCTCGTGCTCGAACGAGCGCGCGTACCGGCGGTGGTAGCGCAGGGCCAGCAGCGTGGCCACGCCCAGCAGCGCGGCCGACAGGAAAAAGGGTTGGGCCGGTCCGCCGTAGTCGAACACGAGTCCGGCGATCAGCGGACCGAGCACGCGGGACAGGCTGCCCAGAGACTGGTTCAGGCCCAGGAACGCGCCCTGGTGGTCGGGCGTGACCGCCCGCGAGAGCAGGCCCTGCAGGGAGGGGTTGTTCACGCCGAAGCCCATGGGCATGACCGCGCACCCCGCGATCACCAACCACCAGTTCGGCGCCACGCCCACGATCAGGAAGCCCAGACCCAGCAGGAGAGGACCGGCGACGATCAGCTTGGTCTCGCCGTAGCGCGGCACCAGCCGCCGGATGAATCCCCCCTGGATCACCGCGGCCAGAAGGCCGATCCCGAACATGTACAGGCCGGCTTCCTTCGCCGCGCCCATCACGTCGTCCATGCTGGGATCGGTGATGGCGGAGCTGATGCCGAAGGCCTCGGGGAAGCGCGCCAGTCCGAATCGGATGAACATCGACTCGAAGCCCGAGAACGCCAGCAACGCCACGAAGTACAGCAGCAGCACCGTTCCCACGCGCGGCTGGCGCATGGCCTCGCGGACCGTCTCGAATCCGAAGATCCGCGTGGCGTCACTGCGGTGCCGCGCCGGCTCGTACAACATGATGAAGGCCACGATCGCCGAGGCCAGCGACAGCCCCGCCGCGAAGAACCCCGGCATGGCCATCGACCACTGCACCATGAAACCGCCGATGAGCGGCCCGAAGGTGAAGCCCAGTCCGAAGGCGGCGCCGATCATCCCCATGCCCTTGGCCCGGTCCGCGGGTGTGGTCACGTCGGCCACGTAGGCCTGGGCCGTGGCCACGTTCGCACCGAAGAAACCGGCCAGCATGCGCGATACGAAGAGCATGGTCATGCTCTCGGCCAGCCCGAACATCACGTACGAGATCGAGGTGCCGATCAGTCCACCGATCAGCACCGGGCGCCGTCCGACCTTGTCGCTCAACCGTCCCCAGAAGGGCGCGAAGATCAGCTGCATGAGCGAGAAGCTCGAGAACAGGAGACCCAGGGTCGTGCCGCTCGCCCCGTAGGCCTGCGAGTAGATCGGTAGCAGCGGAATGACGATCCCGAAGCCGAGGAGGTCGATGAAGACGGTCAGGAAGACCGGCACCAGGGCGGAGCGGTTCTTGGTCGGGTCGATCTGGCTCATGAGGTGGCGCAGTCTATCAGAGGCCGGAGGAGGGGGCCACGCAGGATGTAATGCACATTGACCATGCTTTCCAGGGTGGAGTCACCGAATCACACTGGAGTGTCGGTCCGGGAATCTGCTTGACTCCAGGGGTCCGGTGCTCCGCCAGGGGAGCGACCTCCGGGGGCCGCGTGCGGGAGAAATGTACGCACGAAACGTGGCCGTAGCCGGAGACGCTCACGTCGCCCGCGTTCGACGCGGCACCAGGCCGAGAACAGGGGAAACGCTCTCAACCCTGCCCCCGTGGGGGCATCGCCGCCGCGAACGCCAGCCGTCGGGAACACAGCCCCGTGAACCGATGACGGCTCTGAGCCCAGGAGTGGACACCGTAGAGGGGTCGGGACCGTGTCCCGGCCCCTTCTCCGATTGGTCGAGTCCGCCCTGCGCCCCTATGCTCCCGACTTCCTCCGTCCGGGAGCGTCCCGATCATGCCCGCAGCTCACGAGTTCACCGTCTACGGCTTCCACTGCGACCTGTATGGTCACGTCAACAATGCGCGGTACCTCGAATTCCTCGAGGCCGCGCGTTGGGAGGCCATCCGCGGCGCGATCGACGTCGACGCCTGGCACCGCCGGGGATGGCTGTTCGTGGTTGCGCACATCGACATCGCCTACCGGGCGGCGGCCACCCTGGGCGATCGACTCCGTGTGCACACCTGGCAGGGCGAGTTCGGACGGCGGAGCGCGAAGGTCCACCAGCGCGTGATCGGTGCCGGGGACCGCAGGGTCGCCGAGGCGACGATCACGTACGTGATCCTCGACCGCGACAGCCAACGCCCCCTGCCCATGGACGGCGAGATCCGCGAGTCCCTGGCCGGTCTGCCCGGCCCCGAGGACTCGTAGCAGGAGGAGCGGTGATGACGGACACCCTGCGCGCTCGGAGCGCGTTCGGTTTGTTGGTCCTGGGAATCGTGGTGGCGGGTTGCGGTGCGTCCCTGCCCGAGCCCGAGAGCGAGAGCGCGCAGCTGTACGTGAAGTACTGTTCCGGCTCGGGCTGTCACGGTCCGATCCCGCCCCAGGTCGACACCATGGGCTACTGGAACAACCAGTACGACCGGATGATCGTCCTCATGAAGGACGAGAACTGGCCCTTGCCCACGCCCGAGGAAGACCGGAAGATCCGCGCCTACATCGAGAAGCACGCGCTGAAGCCCTGATCCCGGCTCGATGGTTGCTCGCGGAGTGCCCCGGTGTGCCCGGACGCCGGATCGGTGTGCCGGTGGTGTGCCGTCGTTCCTCCTCGTGGCGCTCCAGGGGTCGTCGTGGCCGAATCGTCCTTCGCCAGAAGCCTCCGTGCGGCCCTTCGCGTGCTGCGCAAGGAGATCCTCGAGGCGCGCCGTGACCGGAACCTCGTGCTGCAGCTGGTGATCGTGCCGCTGCTCCTGTATCCCACGCTGGCCTTCGTGGGAATCCAGCTCGTGATGATGGCGCGCGGAGCCGCGGAGAAGGAGCCGACGGTGGTGCTGGTCGACGCCGACACGCCCGATCCGGTCCGCGACGAGCTCGACGCCGATTCGACCCTCAGGACACGTCCGGCCCCCGAGATCTGGTCGACGCTCGACGGCGCCCCGAGTGCCGAGGAGTTCCGGACCCTTCGTGCCGCCGGAGACCCCGAATTCGGCGCGTTCGAGGCCCTCGTCGCGTGGTGGAGCACCGGCGCCGGGGACTCGGCCGTGGTCGTCCACGACGCCTCGCGCGAGCGGTCCCAGGTCGCGCGCGACCGCGCCACGGCCGCCGTCCGGGCGCACGCGGATTCGCTCCGCGCGGCTCGCGCCGCATCGGTGGGCCTGACCGGCGACGCGTTCCGTCCCTGGGCCGTGGTGATCGACGACCTGTCGACCGCCGCCGAGCGCGGCGGGCGGGCCCTGAGCATGATCCTTCCCTTCCTGCTCATGCTGATGCTGCCGCAGGGGACCTTCTACGCTGCCCTCGACACGATCGTGGGCGAGCGGGAACGGGGGACCTGGGAAACGGTGATCACGAGCCCGTTGAGCCGGGCCGAGGTGCTGCTCGGCAAACTCGGCTACGTCGTCACCGCGAGCATGTCGACCTTCGTGCTGAACTTCACCGGACTGCTCGTCCTGGTGTTCTTCGCGCTCGAGATCCTGTTGCCCGACGCGCCGATCGCGCTGCGGTTGGAGCCGGGTGCGATCGTGGTCGCGTTGGTCGCGGTGCTGCTGCTGTCGGTGGCCGTGTCGGCGCTCATGATGATGCTGGTGGCCGGGGCGCGGAACTACCGCGAAGGCCAGGCCGCGCTCACGCCGGTGTACCTGATCGTCGCCTTCTCCGGTCTGTTCGCGCAGTTCGGCGCCGAGACCTTCACCGTGTCGCAGGCGGCCGTACCCCTGGTGAACGTCACGGCGTTGCTGCGCTCGGCCCTGCAGGGGGAGACCCCGCTCGTGCCGGTGGTGGTCACGTTGCTCGAGCTCGTGGCCCTGGCGGTGGTGTTCGTGGCCGTGGCCGCGCGCCTCGTCCGCGACGAGAACGTTCTCTTCGCTCCCGATTTCTCGGTGCGGCGCGCGCTCCTGCCGTCGTTCGCGCGCTCCGCGGGAAAGGACTGATCGCCCGTGAGCGAGACCCATCGCGACGCCGTCGTCGACGTGCGAGGACTGACGAAGATCTACCCCGACCATTCCGGCGGCGAGGGCACGCGTGCGGTCGACGACGTCGACTTCGACTGCTGCCCCGGCGAGATCTTCGGCCTGCTCGGACTGAACGGCGCGGGCAAGACCACCACCCTGCGCATGCTGTCGACTGCGCTGACGCCCACCGCCGGGCACGCCTCGATCGCGGGCTTCGACGTGGTGCAGCAGTCGCGGGAGGTGCGCGAGAACATCGGCTTCTTGTCGGGCACGACCGGTCTCTACCATCGGCTGACCGCGCGCGAGATGATCTCGTACTTCGGCGAACTCCACGGTCTGAGCGGGGTCGCCCTGCAGCGGCGGGTCGACACCCTGGTCGAGACCTTCGGCATCGCCGACTATGCCGGACAGCGCTGCGAGAAGCTCAGTACCGGCATGAAGCAGAAGGTGAACATCGCCCGCACGGTGATCCACGATCCGCCGGTGCTCGTGCTCGACGAGCCGACCAGTGGGCTCGACGTACTCGCGGCGAGCACGACGCTCGACTTCGTCGACGAGGTCCGTCGCAGCGGCAAGTGCGTGATCTTCAGCACGCACATCATGAGCGAGGCAGAACGTCTGTGCGATCGCATCGCGATCATCCACGGTGGCACCGTCCGGGCCATCGGTACGCTCGACGAGCTCCGTGAACGCACGGGCTGTCACTACCTCGAAGACGTGTTCCGGTCGCTCGCGCGGCCCGACGCCCCGGAAGTGACGGCGCCGTGATCACGGGTCCCCTGGGCACCCTGATCCGCAAGGAGTTCGCCGAACTGCGGCGGGACCGTCGCGTGCTCCTGCTCACGCTGGTCCTGCCGGTTGTGTTGTACCCGGTGGTGATCGGCGCCATGAACCGTGTGCAGCACGACCACAGTGCCGAGGTCGAGGCCGCTCGCTACACGGTGGCCGTCGCCGGCGACCACGGGGAACTGACCGGCGTCCTGGCCGGGGTCGACGGGATCCGATGGCAGAACGTGGCCCCCGATTCGTTGCGGGCCATGCTCGACGCCGGCCGCGCCTCACTGGCGGTCCGACTGCCCGACGCCGACGCGCCGGTCGACACGGTGCGCCTGATCGGTCGCATGACCAGCTCGTCGGCACAGGTGGTGGCCGACCGCGTCGAGACCGCTCTGGAGTCGGCCCGCTGGCGTGTCCTGGAGCAGGAGTACCGTGCGCGTGGGGGGGAGGGCGGCCTCGATGCACCGCTCGACCTGGACACACGGGACGTCTCGACCGCCCGCGAGAGCGGCGGGGCCGAAGCGGGACGTCTGCTCGTCTACCTGCTGCTCATGACGCTGTTCATGGCCGCCTCGACGCTCGGGATCGACATGATCGCCGGCGAGAAGGAACGGGGTACGCTCGAGACCCTGTTCCTCGCGCCCCTCGACCGGACCCTGGTGGCGCGGGCCAAACTGGTGGTGGCCGGCGGGGGGGCATTGCTCACGGGTCTGCTCAGCCTGGTGAGCCTTTCGTTGAGCTACGGAACGGGATGGCTGGCCGAAGACGGCGCGGCGGCGGCGCTCGATCCCGCCGCGCTCGCACTGGTCGCGGCGCTCATGCTGCCCCTGGCCGTCCTCCTGGCCGCGGTCATGCTCATGGTCTCGGCCTGGGCGCGGTCGCTGAAGGAAGCGCAGTACTACGTGCTCCCGGTCATGCTGACGGTGTTCGTGCCTGCCTTCCTGTCGATGAGCCAGGCGATCGAGGCCACGGGCGTGGTCACGGTGCTGCCGATCGCGAACGTGGCCTTCGTCATGCGCGACGTCCTCGCCGGCCGTCCGGACGCCGCGACCATGGTGATCGTGGTGGCCAGCACGCTGGGATGGATCGCCCTGGCCGCGCGGCAGGTCACGACGCTCATGGAGCGCGAGGAGACGGTGCTCGGCTTCGATCCGGAACCCTTCTTCGCGCCGACCGAGGGCGGGCGACGCCGGGCGATCCAGGTGGCCCTGGCGCTCACGGTGACGGGCTTCTTCTACGTCGGGCAGTGGCTGCAGAGCCGGTCGCCGGTCGGAGGCCTGGCCCTGAGCCTGTGGGTCCTGCTCCCGGCGTTGGCCCTGCTCACCGAGCGGTTGGTCCGGGGCCGGCGTCCGCGCTGGACCGAAGCCGTGGCGCTACGGTCGCCGGCGCCGCGGCACGTGCTCGGCGCGATGACCCTGGGTCTCGGGCTCGTCCTTCCGATGATCGGCCTGCAGCAACTGCAGGCGGTGTTCCTGCCCGCCCCGGCGAGTCAGTTCGAACTGCTCGGGCAGACCTTCGAGCGCATGTCGCTGTGGCAGCTCTTCGCCCTCGCCGCGGTGTCACCGGCGGTGTGCGAGGAGTTCGTGTTCCGCGGGGTGTTCCTGGGACATCTGCGGCGGCAGGGAAGCGATCGCCGGGCGATCCTCTGGAGCGCGTTCTGGTTCGCGCTGATCCACCTGAGCGTGTTCCGTTTCCTGCCCACCTTCCTGCTCGGCCTGGTGCTGGCGGCGGTGGTGGTGCGGTCCCGTTCGCTGTGGCCCGCAGTGGTCCTGCACTTGACCTACAACGGCTCGCTCCTGCTGGGCGAGCGCTGGCTCCGGACCCACGAAGCGCCCTTCGCGCTCGACGGCCCGGTGGCCGCCGCGGCGGCCCTGGGCCTGGTCCTGGCCGGGGCCGCGCTCCTCGTGCGCTGGCCGCGCTTGCGCCCGGCGCCGGCGGAACTACCGTAGGAGAGCCACGGCAGACCGCACACGAACGCCCCCGGGGTGTTCGTCTCGTGGGGGCGAAAGGCTTCGACGGGTTCTGGTTGGGCCGTGGACTGCGTGTCGAGGATTTCCGGTCCAGCTCGTAAAACCGGCCGGAAAAAAACAACCGACGAGCCGATGGCTCTCGCTGCCTAACTAAAGTGCAGCCGTTCGCCTCGCTCCGGGCTTCCGGGGAGCGGGATGCGGGCGTCATATTCTGGAAGCTGGACGTGGACCCGTAGTCTCAGGGCGAAGCGTCGAGAACGAATGGGGCTAGCGTTCGGTCGACTCGTGTCCCCAGGGGGGCCGATCGCGAAATCTACTCGGGGGCTACACACGTAGACGTCCGCGGTTGGCCGTTCTCGGACGCGGGTTCGATTCCCGCCGCCTCCACCAATCCTCACGCGTCGCCCCGCGAGCGCGATGTTCGAAGACTTCGGCACCAACCTCGAGCGCGTGCGCGCGCGGATCGCCGACGCCTGCGCGCGGTCCGGCCGTGCGGCCGACGAGGTCACGCTGGTCGCGGTGACCAAGGGGCACCCCTTCGAGGCCATGCAGGTGGCCCGCGAGCACGGCCTGACCGACCTGGGCGAGAACCGGGTCCAGGACGCCCGGCCCAAGCTCGAGCGCATCGACGCCGATGCACGGGTCCACCTGATCGGCTCGCTGCAGAAGAACAAGGTCAACAAGGCGGTGGGGGCCTTCGCGTCGATCATGTCGGTCGACCGCGACGACCTGCTGGAGCGCATCGACCGCCGGGCCGGGGCGATCGGGGTCGTCCAGCCGATCTGGATCCAGGTCAACGCCAGCGACGAGGAACAGAAGGGTGGGTGCGCGCCCGAGCAGACGCACGACCTGTGGTCGGCGGCACTCGAGTCCGGCCGCACGCCGCCGCTCGGCCTGATGACCATGGCGCGCTTCGGCGCCGACGAGTCCGAGCTGCGGTCGACCTTCGCCCGGCTGCGCGAGCTCGCCGCCGGCCTGCAGGATTCCGCAGGCAGGCCCGCGGGCCTGTCGATGGGCATGACCGACGACTTCGAGATCGCGGTCGAGGAGGGCGCCACGCACGTCCGCCTGGGAACGGTACTCTTCGGCCCCCGCCCCTGAGATCCGGATCGGAACTGGACACGAACCCGCCGTTGGGTGCATAGGTTCCGGTCAGGCAGCGGTGACCGTCGGCCCGCAACGGCGGCCTGGCGGCCGGATGCACCGCGTCGACCCGCGCCGAACGACGCCCGAGGAGGCGATGGCTCGTTGATTGCAGAACTCCTGAGTACGGTCGCCAACGTGTACGCGATGATCCTGCTGGCCCGCGTGATCGTGAGCTGGTTGCCGATCGACCGCGACAACACGCTGGTGCGGCTGTTGGACCAGTTGACCGAGCCGGTGCTGGCGCCGATCCGTTCGGTGCTGCCCTCGTTCGGAGGAATCGATTTCAGTCCCCTCGTGGCGCTGCTGCTGCTGTCGTTGCTGCAGCGCATCCTGTTCGGGCTCTGAGCCCGGCGCCCGGCGGGGATGCCCAGGGAGTCTCCATGCGAATCACGCCGTTGGACGTCCGCAAACAAGAGTTCCGTCGCTCGGTCCGTGGTCTCGACCCCGACGAGGTGCACGCCTTCCTGGCCACCGTCGCCGACGAGTACGAGGCCGTCCTGACCGACAACAAGCAACTCCGCGAGAAGGTCATCGAACTCGACGAGAAGGTCGCCGAGTACCGCAACATGGAGCGGACCCTGCGCGACACCCTGCTCACCGCCGAACGCGTCATGACCGAGGCGCGCCAGAATGCGCGCAAGGAAGCCGAACTGATCATGCGCGACGCGCAGGTCAAGGCGCACGAGGCGACCGCCAGCATCCAGAACCAGGTCGACGCGTTGCGCGGGCAGATGCGTGAACTGCGCGGTCAGCGCGACGCCTTCCTGGCGCGTCTGCAGTCGTTGGCCGAAGCGCAGATCGGATTGGCCGAGAGCTACCGCAAGGACTTCCAGTCGGACGACGAGCGGATCGAGCGTCTGATGCGTGATCCCGATCGTCGTGAGATCGCCGCTCCGTCCGAGGCGCCGGAGGCCGCGGCCGAGGAGCCGATGGCTCCCGCGGAGTCGACCACCGCCGACGGACCACCGGCCACGCCCGGGTTCTCGGCCGCCGCCTTCGCTCCCGAACCGGACCGCGCCGGCACCGAGGCGCCGGAACCTCCGTCGCGGCCGGCCTCGTCGGCCCCCGAGGTCGACGAGTGGCGTGGCTACGACGTGCAGGTCGGAGCGGCGCCCAAGGCTCCGCCGGCCGGCCCCGTGGAGACGAACGTGGACGAGAGCACGGCTCCGGAGAACGCCCCCGGCGGGCCGACCGGGCCCCAGCCGCCGACCGACCCCGACGACGACCGGACCCCCACCGCCGAGAACGCTCACACGGTGGAGGACGAGGTCACCGATGCCGTCGACGCGGTGCTCGGACCGGTCTCCGGTCTCGGGCTGGATCCGCACGCTGCCGCCGACTCGGGCGCCGCTCCCGAGGAGACCCCGGCATCCCCGCCGTCGCCCGAGGCGACCCCGCGGGAGTGGGCAGGGGCCGCTGGTGCGCCACCGGCCGGTGCGGCCGACACCGAACCGGACGCGGGCGAGCGGGAGCACGCCAGCGGGCCGACTTCGCCACCGTCGAACGACCCCGACGACCCCGAGGCCGGGCGTTGGTCGTTGAGCCGCTTCACGCGGGGTCTGTCGAACTTCTGATCGGCCATGGATTCACGGTGGCGCGCGCGCCGCGGAGGTCCCAACATACGACGGCCGGGGTTCACGCCCCGGCCGTCGCATTCCACTCTCCGGCCGATCCCGACCTGCGCCGTCACCGTCCCGAGGAGCCCTTCCGATGTCCGAGCTGCGTGCGAGCATCGACGCCGCCACCGCCCATCTCCGCGAGATCACCGACTTCCAGCCCGAGTACGGGATCATCCTCGGAACCGGCCTCGGCGGTTTCGCCGACGAGATCGAGGCCGTGGCCAGCGTGCCCTTCGACCGGATCCCCGGCATGGTGAAGAGCACGGCCCTGTCGCACGAGGGCAACATGGTCTTCGGAACCCTCGGCGGCCGCCGTGTCATGGCCATGCAGGGACGCCTGCACTTCTACGAGGGCTATTCCATGCAGCAGATCACGCTGCCGGTGCGGATCATGCGGGCCATGGGCTGCCACTCGCTGATCATGAGCAACGCCGTCGGCGGCATGAACCCGCTCATGGTCCCCGGTGACATCGTGGTCGTGACCGATCACATCAACCTGATGGGCGACAACCCGCTGATCGGCCCCAACGACGACGAACTCGGACCGCGCTTCCCGGACATGTCGCAACCGTACGACCGTGCCTACGTCGACCGGACCGCGCACCTGGCGCTCGAGCACGGGATTCGCGCCCACAAGGGCGTGTACGTGGCCGTGGCCGGTCCGAACCTCGAGACCGCGGCCGAGTACCGCATGCTGCGCCGCATGGGCGCCGACATCGTCGGCATGTCGGTGGTGCCCGAGAACCTCGTGGCCGTGCACGCCGGAATGCGTGTGCTCGCGCTGAGCGTGATCACCGACCAGTGCCTGCCCGACGCGCTCGAGCCGGCCGACGTGCAGGAGATCATCGGTGTGGCCAACCGCACCGAGCCCTCGCTGCGCAAGCTCGTGGTGTCGTTCCTCGAATCCTCCGACGACGAGGTCTGAACCATGCGCCTCTCGGCGCGCACTTGGAGTTTCGTGGCGGTGGCCGCGATCTTCGTGGTGGACTTCGTCACCAAGCGCATGGTGCTCGCCCACGCCGAGTTCCTGCGCAGCGAAGGCGTCACGTTGATCGAGGGACTCCTGCGCTTCACCTACGTCCGGAATCCGGGCGCGGCCTTCGGCATGCTGCCGGGTCAGCGCTGGATCTTCGTCGCCGTGAGCGCGATCGCCGTGGTCGGTCTGACCTATCTCCTCATGAGGAGATCCACGACGGGTCTCAAGCGCGTGGCCTACACCATGATCCTCTCCGGGGCAGCCGGGAACCTCGTCGACCGGATCTTCTACGACGGCTACGTGGTCGACTTCGTCGAGATGGGATTCCGCGGGAACACCTTCCCCGTCTACAACGTGGCCGACATGGGGGTGAGCATCGGCGCGGCGGTGCTGATCCTGGCCCTGCTGCGCGAGGGCGATGGCGAATCGGACGAGCGCGAGGGCGACGGCGATTCGGACGAACGCGAGGCCCGCGCGGAACCCGTCGACGACCGGGCGCCGGCCACCGCGGACGAGGTGGACCGTCGCGATGGATGACCCGAGCGAACGCATCGAGGAGCTGCGGGCCGGCGACGACGCGGACGGGCAGCGGCTCGATCGGTGGCTCGCCGCCCAGGATCTCGGCCTGAGCCGTAGCCGGCTGCAGCGGTTGATCGACGAGGACAACGTGCTGGTCGACGGCCGGCCTCTCCCGGCCCGCACGCGCCTGAAGGCAGGACAGACGATCCGTGTCGTCGTTCCACCGGCGCGTCCGGTCGAGATCGCTCCCGATCCCGACGTCCCCTTCGACATCGTCCACGAAGACGATCAGCTGGCCGTGATCGACAAGCCGGCCGGCGTGGTCGTCCACCCGGCGCCGGGGCATCGCGAGAAGACGCTCGTGCACGGTCTGCTGGCGCGGCTCGACGCGCTGAGCGGGGTGGGGGGGCGCGCCCGGCCGGGACTGGTCCACCGTCTGGACCGCGACACGAGCGGCCTGATGGTGGTGGCCAAGACCGACACGGCCCACCACGCCCTGGCCGACCAGCTCCGGGATCGCACCCTGGGCCGGATCTACCGCGCAATCGTGTGGGGCGTCCCGGATCCTCCGAAGGCGCGGATCGACCTCGCGGTGGACCGGGATCCCCGCGTGCGCGAACGGCGTCGGGTGGTCGAGACGGGTGGGCGCCGGGCGATCACGGACTTCCGGGTGGAACTCCGGGTCGAGGGGGCCAGCCTGCTCCGGCTACGGCTGAAGACCGGCCGTACGCACCAGATCCGCGTGCACCTGGCGCACCGGGGACACCCGGTGCTCGGCGACGAACTCTACGGGGGCGGGGAGCGCCGGCTGGCCGGAGCGCATCCCGCGCACCGTCCTCGGCTGCGAGCCGCCCTGAAACGGGCCGGCCGCCAGGCCCTGCACGCGTGTGAACTCTCGCTGGTCCATCCGGCCACGGGCGCGTCCATGCGGTGGCGTAGCCTGCTCCCCGAGGACCTCGCCGGGGCCTGGACCGAATTGGGGGGCACGCCGCCGGTGGAGGGTCCCGCCGATCGTCCGTCGGTGGACGGTTGATCTGGGTGGACAGTTCCGGTGCGGGACAACTACATTTCCGGACCGGCGCGACGGCGGGCCCGGCTCCGCGCGCGCAGTTGCTCCGGCGCCGGACACCGACCGGGTCGGAGCGATCCGTACGAGCGCAGTGCAGACGAGAGGTCACGATGAAGATCAAGGAGCGCGAGGTCGACGGCGTCACCATTCTCGAGGTCTCGGGCAAGATCATGGGTGGCCCCGACAGCGAACTCTTCAACAGCACGCTCAAGTCCTTGATCCACCAGGGCAAGAGCCGCGTGGTGGTGGATCTCGCCAAGGTGACCTGGGTGAACAGCACCGGGCTCGGCATCCTCATCTCGGGTTACACCACGTTGAAGCGCAACGAGGGCGAGATGAAGCTCCTGAACGTCTCCGACCGGATCGAGAGCATCTTCATGGTGACGAAACTCCACTCGGTGTTCGAGACGTACAAGAGCGAGGACGAAGCCGTCCAGAGCTTCGCCACCGAGTGACAAGCCTCCACCGGGGTCGGGCCGTAGCCGTGCGTATCGAGATCAACTTTCCCAGCTCCCACATGTTCCTGGGCGTTCCCGACGCGGTGATCCAGGAGGTCGGCAGCGAGCTGCCGTTCAGCCAGTCGGAGCTCGACGAGTTGTCGACCTCGGTGATCGAGGCCTGCACCAACGCGATCGAACACGGCAACGAACTGCGCGAGGACGTACTGACGCGTGTCGACCTCGAGTTCTCGTCGGAGCGTTTCGAAGTGACGGTCTGGGACAACGGCGACGGCTTCGACTTCGAGGCGCGGGACCTGGGCGTGATGCCCAACGACCTGATGCAGGAACGCGGTCGTGGCCTCTACATGATGAACGCCTTCTGCGACGAGATCGACTTCCTGCGCGAGAACGGCAACTTCGGAGTGAAGCTCACGAAGATCCCGAAGAACTCCGACGACGACGCCCCCGACGACGACGACCAGGGCTGATCGGGCGGACGACGTCGTGGCCGTCCTGCTCGCCCTCGATCCCGGCGAACGGCGCACGGGCATCGCGATGTCCGATCCCGAGGGGATCGTGGCGTCACCGCTGACGACCCACGACCGTCAGCGCGACCGCTCCCTGATCGACCTGGTCGAGCGTCTTTGCTCCGAACACGAGGTGTCCGAAGTGGTGGTGGGACACGCGATCACCCAGGACGGCACGCGCGGGGGATCGGCCCGGCGGAGCGAACGCGTGGCCGAACTCCTGACCGCGCGGCTGCGGTCGCGGAACGTGACGGTGCGCCTGGTCGACGAACGCTACTCGACGGCGGAGGCCCAGCGGATCCTGGCCGGTCGGCGCCGCCCACGCGAACACCGCGATGCCGTGGCGGCTGCGCTGATCCTGCAGGCCGTGCTCGACGCGAGGCGCGCATGAACGGGACCTGGATCCGTGCGGTGGGCGGCGCGCTGGCGGTGCTGCTGGTCTTCCTGGCCGTCGGCGGGGTCTGGGGATGGAAGGCACTCTACGACGATCGGGAGGGTGCCGTCGGCACCGTGCCCTTCGTGGTGCACGAAGGGGAGACCCTGCGCGAGACGGCCGAGCGCCTGACCGCGGCCGGTCTGCTCGACGCCCCCTGGACCTTGCGGGCGGTCGCGCGGATCGAGGGCGGCGCGCGCGGTGTCCGCTCCGGCGAGTACGATCTGCCTCGCAACGCGTCGCCGGCCCGACTGCTCCATCTGCTGGTCGAGGGTCCGCTGAGGACGCGCGCGGTCACCCTTCCCGAGGGCTGGACCGCCTCCCAGGTGGTCGCCACCCTCGCCGACTCCCTGGACATCGAACGGGCTGCCCTGGACTCGCTGGTCCGCGACCCGCTGCCGCGGTGGCGCCAGGGCCTCGACCTGGCCGAAGGGGTGTCGCTCGAGGGCTACCTGTTCCCCGAGACCTATCGCTTCGCACGCGGAGTGGACCCGACCACCGTCGTCGGGACCCTGGTCGAGGCCTTCCGAGCGGTGGTGGTGGATTCGGTGGAGGCGCGTCTCGAGTCCTCGGGCTTCGCCCTCCACGAGTGGGTCACCCTGGCCTCGATCGTCGAGGCCGAGGTCACCGTCGACGACGAGTTCCGGCGCGTGGCGGCCGTGTTCCTGAACCGCCTCGAGCAGGGTTGGCGCCTCGAGGCCGATCCGACGGTGGCCTACGCGGTCGGCAAGATCGGGGACCGCCTCACCTACGGGGACCTCGAGACCGAGTCGCCGTACAACACCTACCGTGTGCACGGACTGCCGCCGGGGCCGATCAACAGTCCCGGGCGGCAGGCCCTGCTCGCGGTGCTGTGGCCGGAGCCCGACTTCGACGCCATGTACTTCGTGGCCGACGGCGCGGGGGGGCACCGCTTCAGCCGCACGTGGGAGGAGCACCGCCGCGCCGTGCGCCAGTACCGTGCGTGGCAGCGCGCCCAACGCGACGACGGGTCCGGTTGACGCCATCCAGCCCCCGGACTACCGTCCCTGCGCACCCGAGGAGGTCGCCCTTGCTCCGTCGCAACATCTGGCTGTTCGCCGGTCTGCTCAGCATCGTTCTGGGATACGTTCTCCTCGGGTCGCTCCGCAGTACCGTGGCCGCCCCCGTCCTGCTGGTCGCCGGCTACTGCGTGCTCATCCCACTCCACCTGTGGCTGCGCCACCGCAGCGACCATCGGGTGGGCGAATAGCTCAGCTGGTCAGAGCACCTGCCTTACAAGCAGGGGGTCACAGGTTCGAGTCCTGTTTCGCCCACCAGCGCCTCGCGCGCCTCGCCGCCATCGGGATCGATCGGACGCGACTGGTCAGATCGTGACCGGTCGAGATCGTTGGTCCGGCTCTCATGTGCTCTTGATTTTCGCTTAATTCCTTGCGCCCGTTGGATTTGCACGAAATCGACGGGCTTGACACCCGATCTCGGAGCGTGCTAGCCTCTGAGTGTCGAGTATCGGTTGAAAGAGTGGAAGGAGTTCGGTAGCGCGGATCAAGACAAACAAGCAACGTGGTCGGGAAACCTCACCGACCGCGCGACGTACCCTTGGGAGGTATCCTTGATGAACAAGAGACTCTTGGGTCTCGCTGTCGCTGGCAGCATGCTTCTCGGTCTCGCCACCTCGGCGACCGCGGGTGTGCCCGATCTGACGCAGAGCACGGCCTCTGGCCCGGGCTCGACGCTTCAGGTCCTCATCACCCCGGCCGGCCTGGGTTCGAACCTGGGGACGGCAGGTGCCACGGTGACCGTCACCGTTCGCGATGCGAACGGGACGCCGATCCAGGGCTTTCCGTTCCAGGACGTGACCCTGAACGACAACGGCACCGATGAGCTGAACATCTGCCCCGGTGGTTCGGTCGCAGATGCGAACACGGACGCCAGCGGTGTCACCACCTTCACCGGAAACATCTTCGGTGGCGGTTTCACCCAGAACGGCCTTCAGGTCTTCCTGGGCGGCAACGCTCTGGCCGGCCCGGCCCTGAGCATCGACGTCAACAGTGCTGACATCACGGGCGACCGTGTGGTCAACATCGCCGACGTCGGTGAGTTCGGTGTGGATTTCGGTAGCGGTGCCTTCGCGTTCCGCTCGGACTTCATCGACGACGGCGAGCTGAACATCGCCGACGTGGGTGAGTTCGCGCTCCACAACCAGGAAGTCTGCCCCTAGTCCTGCTCCGTCAACGGCTCGGGGGCACCTCTCGCGGGGTGTCCCGTCCGCCGAGAGCAACTCCCTTGAATTCGCAACAAGTGCCTGAGCATCCACAAGGAGTGATCCCATGCTCAAGAGGACAATGGCCGTCACCATCGCGATCCTGATCGCGGTGGCCGCCGGTCCCGTTGCGGCGCAGCCCTGTACTCTCGGTGTCTACGGTGATGCCGAGGGAACGACGGGTTTCGTGAGCCCGATCGTCGGCGAGCCTTTCGACATTCATGTCGTGATGTTCGTCGAGGGTCTGGTCAACGGCGTCGGCTACACACTCACCGTCGATGGCGGTGTCGATCTCTTCTCGACCGGTGCGCAGTACGGACCGGGCGGTGGGGGTCTCAACTTCCCGAACGATCCGAACGAGCCGGTCTTCAGTGGCCAGAACGTCGGTCTGGGTGAGTGTGCCATCGGTTTCACCGGTTTCCCCGTTCTCGTGGCCACGTACTCGTTCATCGCGACGAGTCCGGATGCCGCCACGGTCTTCGGTGTGACCGGGAACCCGGAGTCGTCGAGCCTCGACACGACTCTTCCCGTGTACAGCGACTGCAACGGTGTGATCCTGACCTGCGACGTCGGGCCCAGCCTGACCGTCGAGGCTCCGGTCGACACCGAGACCGAGTCGTTCGGTGCGGTGAAGAGCCTGTACCGCAACTGATCGTCTTCGACGAGCGACTGCTTCGTCGCGATCGATGGGTGGGTGGTGCCACGGGGCATCACCCTTCCCGTCCCCCGACGGGCAGGGTTCGAGATAAATCCCCGGGAGGAATCTTCTCCCTCGTGCGTTCAACAGTCTCCCTCACGGAGGAAGTGCTTCCATGAAGAAGCTTGTCACTGCAGCCGCGGCCATCGCCCTGGTCGTGAGCGCCGGTGCTGCGCAGGCGCAGCAGCCGGAGCCCGGCGATCTCGCCATGTTCGCCGACGCCGAAGGCACCATGACCACGCTCGACGTCACTCCCGGAGTGGCCTTCGACGTCTTCGCGGTCGCCTTCGACGTTCCCGGCGGCCTGAAGGCCTACGAGCTGGGTATCTCCGGCGTCGAGGCCCTCGGTCTGTTCCAGCTCGGCTTCGAGCTCTTCGGTCCGGTTCCGCTGAACATCGGCAGTGCCCAGGACCGCAACTTCATCGTCGGCACCGGCGCCTGCATCCCCGAGACCGGTGCAGCGGTGCTGGTCCAGCTGAACCTGCTGGGCACCACGGCGATTCCGGCCGACAGCCCGCTCTGCGTCACCGGGAGCACCCCGAGCTCGTTCGACGACTTCGGGAGCCCTCCGGGCTTCTCGGACTGCAACAACCAGATCTCGCCCTTCGGCGTGGCCACCAACGGCGGCGACATCTACCCCGACGGGTGCCTGATCCTGAACGCCACCGGGACCGGCCCGGTCGACACCGAGAGCAGCAGCTTCGGTGAGGTCAAGGCGCGCTTCTAGGCCGCGTCCGAAGTCCGAACGGTCCATTGCCATGGACGGAGAAGGGCGCCCCGGTGGGGTGCCCTTCCTCGTTGCTCCCCACGGGCCTCCGGGGATTCCCGGGCCGGTCGATCGTTCCTGCCCCTTTCAATCGGCGCCGGATGTTCGTATTCTCCGAAGGTCCGGAAATCAGGGCGGGTTTCCGGGGTCGGGTCCTCGGGAATTGGACTTGACGCCGACGGCGTGTCCGCCTATTCCCTTGGGGCTCGTGGGCACTGTGCCCGGGTCGCCGGTTCTCGCACCGGCCCAGCCCTCGACCCGCAGACGATATCCAGCGAGCACCTGCGCCGACTGATGGGCATCGGAAGGCCAGTGCGTAATGCCACGAGTGCTCCGGTCGTCCCGGGGTACTTCGAGGAGGACAGAGCATGAAGCGAATCGCGATCGCCACCCTTGCGCTGTTGATCGCAGGTGCCTTGGCGGTCCCTGCGCAGGCGCAGTCTGAGACCTTCGGGGATGTCGACTTCGGTAGTCTGTACCTGAGCGCAGACCCCGAACAGCAGGTCGACTTTCTCCAGAACATTGCTCCGGGCGGGCAGTTCGAGTTCTATCTCGTGACCGAGATCGACTTCTCGGCCATCGGCGAGCCCGGTCAGAATGCCACGAACGGGATGAGTGCCTGGGAGGCACGCGTGACCGTTCCGGCCAGCATGTTCGTTCTGAACCAGGTGGCCACTCCGGTCTCGATCGACATCGGGGCCAAGGCCGCTCCCGTGTTCGACTACGTCGTGGGCACCGGTCAGAACGTCCCGGCCGACAGCACTCCCCGCGCGCTGGTGACGTTCACCGGCCTCTTCACGTCGCCCACGGACGGCACGCAGCTCGCAGAGGTGGGCATCGTCGCCAATCCGTCGGCGGACACCCCGACCTGGGTCGAGTGGCTGGCCATCAACGAGTGCTCCACCGCGACCGGTCCGACGAAGTGCATCCGAAGGTTCACCGATTTCGGTAACCTGCGACTCAGCACCAGCGTCGACACCGACGAGGGTAGCTGGGGCGGCATGAAGGCACAGTTCGGCTCCGAGTGACCGACGGGACACTCGTGGTTCTGATCCCGAAGGGTCCGGCCATCGGCCGGACCCTTCGTCGTTGTACGCCCCGGGATCGGTGGGGTGCGGTTGACCCTCCCGCGCTTCGAACGTAAGCTTGTTCCGCCAACCATCGTCGGGGATGCCCGTCCCCACGCTGCGCCCGTCCCCAGTTCCCCTCTCTGCCTCCCGTGGCGTGGACGTCGTCATGCGATTGCATCGATCTACGGTTTCCTGGCTCGTTCTGGCGAGTCTGATGGTAGCGGCGCCGGTGGGCGCCGAGGTGGAGTGGACGGTGCTCGAGAGTTCCGAGCAGCGACTCCGGCTCCGTATCGACGTGGCGGGTGAGGAGGTCGTCCGGGGCCTGGGGCCCGACCAGCGTTGGATCGCGGTCGAGATCCCCGGCGCGCCGGGGATCGGCGATCCGGGGCAACCGGTCCTGCCGCGCGCCGCGCGCTGGATCGCGCTGCCGCCCGAGGGCGAGGCCAGAGTCCGGATCGACCGGCTGGATCTCGAAACCCTCGATCCCGGGCGCGTGGTTCCCGCCCCGGTTCCCGAGCCGGTTCCCGACCCGCTTCCCGGCGAGCCGCGTCTGCGCGAGATCGCGCGCGAGGGGGAGGGCTACGGATCCTTCCGGACCGCCCGGGGCGACGTCGCGCGCCTCGGCCGGCCCAGTTTCACGCGCCGTCAGCGGCTGGCCGCTCTCCGGGTCGATCCCGTGCTCTACGATGCGGGTACCGGTGCGTTGCAGATCGCGCGGACCCTCGAGCTGACCGTCGAGTTCGGACGCGGCGGAATCGCCCGGCCCGAACCCGGCCGGGTCGAATCCACCGTTGCGGCCGTCGTGCTGAACCCCGAAGTGGCCGGCACCTGGAGAACGCTGCCGCCGCGCCTCGAGCAGAAGCGTCGTTCCATGGAAGAGGCGATGCTCCGTCGTGCAGCGCAGGACGGAGCGGTCCTCGACGCGGCGACACTGATCGCCGATCCGATCCGGTTGAAGGTCTCGCAGACCGGAGTGCGCCGGGTGATCGGCGCGGCGCTGCTCGAAGAAGGCGGTCTGCCCGCCACGATCGCACGCCGGCAGTTGCGGCTCGTCAAGCTGCGCCCGTCGACACCGGACGAGCCCGGATACCCCGCTCCGCTGGTGATCGACGTTCCCGTGCACTTCGCCGGTGACGACGTCGACCCGTCGGCCTCGCTCGATCCGCGCGATCAGATCGTGTTCTACGGGTTGTCCGTCGAGGACGAGGCCGCGCGATGGGGGAGCGCGACCGGGGGTCCGCGCGCCACGCCGGGTCGACCGGATCACTACAACAGCGACAACGTGTACTTCCTGCTGGCCGCCGAGCCGCCCGCAGAAGGGTGG
This sequence comes from Candidatus Krumholzibacteriia bacterium, assembly GCA_035268685.1. Lineage (NCBI taxonomy): Bacteria > Candidatus Krumholzibacteriota > Candidatus Krumholzibacteriia > Candidatus Krumholzibacteriia bacterium. The sequence goes on from DATFKK010000135.1 coordinate 26,210, forward strand.
GCGCGCATGCAGAGCGTGTCGGCCGGCACCTACACCGGGAACGATCCGGCGACCCGGTACACGCGTGTCGAGCACTTCGAGCAGGACCGTGGGTATCAGGAGGATCCCTTCCGCCTCGACCTCGAGCGCTACCACTGGAACGACGGCCGCGAGGTCGAGGAGGCGCTCGGCTCGATCCGGTTCGTGAACCCGGTTCCCGGCAGCGACCTGGTCGTGCGGTGGACCGCTGCCCGGTTCCAGAACATTTCCGATTCGTACTCGTTCGCGCTGCGGAGCGAGGACGGTGCGATCGAGATCGACCTCGGAACCCGACTGCTGGCCGCGGCCAACGGAGGTCTGGTCGAGTTCGAGCGCCAGGTCGAGAGCGCGCCGCTCCAGAACGGGGCCTGGCTCTTCCGCATGCGCCGCGAGGGGGTTCCGAACTCGTTCCTGTCGGCCTACTTCGGCGAGGTGGAACTCGAGTATCCGGCGACCTATCGGGCATTCGGAAATCGACTCGACTTCACCCTGCCGACGGGGGGGCAGCCCTACGACGTGCGGATCCCGGGCTTCGGCCGCGACGAGGTCCTGCTCTTCGACGTGAGCGATCCGAACCTACCGCGCATCGTGACCCTGCCGGCGAACGGCCTCGTGTCCGAAGGCGACGGGTTCGTCCTGCAGGCCCGTCTGGACCAGGCGCCCGGCCAGACGAAGCGCTTCCTGGCGGCGGCACGTCTCGACGTTCCGCAGGTGACGACCCTGCAACGGGACACGGTGGCGGACCTGTTCGACACCATCGACGACGTGCAGGTCCTGGTGGTGGGGCCCGAGGAGTTCCGCAGCGAGGCCGAGCGATGGATCGACTTCCGGCGCGATCGTGTCGGCGGGCGCGACTGGAACTTCGCCTACATCGATCACGAGCAGATCTACGATCACTTCTCGGGCGGACTGCAATCGCCGGCCGCGATCCGGGACCTGGCCGAGTACGCCTACCTGCAGTGGGACGCGCGCGCACTCGTGTTGATGGGAGACGCGGGCGAGGAGGCGCGCATGGTGACGGGGCGTGGATCCCCGAATCGTGTGCCGATCAGCATGCACATCCAGAACTTCGACGGCAACGAGCTGTTGGCTTCGGACAAGTGGTACGGCGTGTTCGGCTACACCGGTGGCTCGTACCCGAGCAACCTGCGCCAGACCTCGGACATCGTCATCGGTCGACTCCCGGCCGGTGACGTCGACGAGTTGCGGACGATGATCGACAAGATCATCGCCTACGAGCAGCCCTCCGCCGACGACGAGTGGCGCCGTCGCACATTGTGGGTGGCCGACGACGCCTACTCGACCGATTCGTACCTCGGGGGCGTGGGGGGATCGACCTACTGCCTGCAACCGGGAGAGCGCGAGTTCGCGAACAGTCAGGAGAACGCATCGCGCCGTGCCTCGGGTCCGCTCGACGGCACCCTGATCGCACAGTTCCTCGACCTGGACGACTTCACCGCCGAGTTCCGGGGGGGCGCTCAGTGTGCCGATCTGAACACGGTCCGGCAGGGATACGAGGCGAACCACCGCAGTCAGTTCGAGGACCTGCTGAGCGACGGTTGGCTCATGGTCAGCTACCAGGGCCACGCCAACTTCAATCTGCTCGGCCACGAGAACTTCCTCACCGACGTCCGCATCGCGGCCGACAAGGGCGACCAGCTCACGAACGTGGGCAGGCCCTATCTGTTCTTCGGAATGGGGTGCCACATCTCGGACTTCTGCCAGGCCGACGAAACGCTCTTCGGAACGCCGGCGGTGGGCGAGACCATGATGCGGCTGCCGCAGAAGGGAGCGCTCGCCACGTACGGGAGCAGTGGCTTCGAATTCCTCCTGCCGAACGCCCGCTTCATGGAGCTGATCACCGAAGCCATGTTCCGCGAACCGCGTCGCAACAGCCCCGTGCTGGGCGACGATCTGCGGAGCCAGTGGCTCATGGGTGAGTCGCTCGCGCAGGCCGAGCTGAACGCACTGGCCTTCTCCGGCGGTTTCGACGAGATGGTCTCGCAGTACAACCTGCTCGGTGATCCACTGCAGCGACTCGACGCGGCCGCGCCGCGCCTGCGGGCGGAGCGTGGCGGCAGCGAGGTCGGTGACGGCACTGCGCTCGAGGCCGATGCCGGGGACTCGACGGCCACCTTCACCCTGGCGGCGGTCGACGAGTCGGGTGTCGATCGCATCGAGGTCTCCGACGACCGTGGCCGCAGCTACGCGACCCTCCGGCCCGGAGTGGCCGATCCCGATCTCCGCGCCATCGAGCGTGTACTCGAATTACCGGTGTATCCGCAGGACTACACGGTCGAGATCGCCGTCTACGACGAGTCCTATCCGGAACTGCAACGGCGCGTGCTGCGCTTGCCGGTGAGCCTGGATCTCCGGGTGTTCGCCAACGGCGAGCAGCTCGACGACCCGTCGCAGCTCACACTCGACCCGCAGCGTCGCACCGCGCTCGAGATCGAGTTCCGCAGTCCGGTCGACCTGACCAGCGACCAGATCGAGGTCGTCTTCGAAGGGGTCGACGTCCTGGGGCTGTCGATCGAGGGCGGAGGGCGCGACTGGACCCTGGGCTTCGACGCGCAGCCGCGCGGGGGGGAGTCGATCGGGGCGCTGACGCTGGTCCTGGCCGATCTCCCGACGCAGGTGACCGAGCCCGACGGGCCGGCACCCACCAGCGACGCTCCCGTTCTGCTTCGTCACACACCGGTGCCGAGCCCCTTCGCCGATCGGACCTACGTGACCGCCCACGTCGAGGGGACGGTGGAGAGCGCGCGGCTGACCGTGTACGATCTCAGCGGTCGCACGGTCTACACCTCGGACTTCTTCGAAGCGCACGAGGTGACCAGTGGCACGGGAGAGACCCTGCGTGCCGTCACCGTCGAGTGGAACGCCCGCGACGAGGTGGGCGACGAGGTCGCCAACGGCACCTACCTCTACCGCCTCGAGGTCCGCGGACCGGCCGGCCGTGCGCGCAGCGACATGGGTCGGGTCGTCGTCATGCGCTGAACGGGTCGGACGCGGAACCGGCAGGGAGGCTGGATCCTGGAGGACCGGAGTCTGTACGAGCTCCTGCGGGGACTGACCACCGAGGAGCGCAACCCACGCACGCGCGAGATCGATCGTGGATCGACACTGGACGTGTTGCGCGCGATCCACGCGGAGGACCGCTCGGTCCTCGACGTGGTCGAGGCCGCACTTCCGCGCTGGGCGGTGGTGGTGGACCGTGTGGTCGACGCCTTCCGCCAGGGTGGTCGTCTCGTCTACGCGGGGGCGGGCACCAGCGGCCGCCTCGGTGTGCTCGACGCGGCCGAGTGCCCTCCGACCTACGGCACCGACCCCGAACTCGTCCGCGGCCTCGTCGCGGGCGGTGCTCCCACGCTCGTTCGGAGCGCCGAAGGTGTGGAGGACGACGAGGCCGCAGCGGTGGCCGACGTCGACGACGTCGGCCCGGGGGAACGCGACGTGCTCGTCGGCATCTCGGCCAGTCGCCGCACGCCCTATGTGCGCGCCGTCCTGCGCCGGGCACGGGAGCGCGGCGCGTGGACGGCCTTCCTCGTGGGCAACCATCTCGATCCCGACGACGAGGCCGCCGTCGCCGACCACGTGGTCGAGGTCGTCACCGGTCCCGAGGCGATCACCGGCAGCACACGGATGAAGGCTGCGCTGGCCCAGAAGATGATGCTGACCATGCTCACCACCGCGGCCATGGTGCGTTGGGGCAAGACCTACGAGAATCTGATGGTCGACGTCGCTCCGACCAGTCGCAAGCTGGTCGAGCGGGCCAAGGGTCTGGTCATGCACCTGGGCGGTGTGGACTACGAGCACGCGGCCGAGCTGCTGGAGGCCACCGATCACCAGGTGAAGACGGCGGTGGTCGTGGCGCGCCGGGGCGGAACCCCGGCCGCGGCCCGCGCCCGCCTGGATCGAGCCGGCGGCAGCCTCCGGGCTGCGCTGGCCGGGGACACGCAGGAGACGCACTGATGCGACGCACGCACGCGGTCCGATTCACGGTGTGGCTGCTGACGGTGGCCGCCGTCG
>DATFKK010000136.1 GCA_035268685.1 Candidatus Krumholzibacteriia bacterium
GGAGAACGGTGTTCCCACGATCGTGATCTTCCCCTTCGAGAACCGCGGCGAACCCGAGGACGCCTACTTCGCCGAAGGCATCACCGACGAGATCGCCACGCGGCTCGTCGGCACCGACGGCGTGGCCGTGCTCAGCCGCAGCAGTGCACGCAACTACGACCGAACGGGCAAGACGATCCTGCAGATCGCCGAGGATCTGGGCGTGGACTACGTGCTCGAGGGAAGCGTGCGGTGGCAGGGCAGGACCGACGCGGAGAGTCTCGTGCGCGTCTCGCCCGTGTTGGTCTACGCGCCCGAGGACCGACAGGTCTGGGCCGACAGCTACGACCGCGACATGCGTGAGATCTTCGCGATCCAGACCGAGATCGCTTCGGCGGTGGCCACGCAGATCGGCACCGCACTCGCGCCGCAGCAATACGGGACGGACGACGCCGCGCCGACTCAGGACATGGAGGCCTACCACCTGTTCCTGCGGGCACGGCAGGCGATCGACCGCGGTCAGCTCCAGCGGCCCGAGTGGGAGATCGCCGAAACACTCCTGCAGAACGCGCTCGAGCGCGATCCGACCTATTCGGCCGCGTGGGCCTATCTCGCGCGGGTGCAGGCCGCGTTCTGTCACTTCAACTGGGACCGCAGCGAACGACGTCTGGCGGCCGGACGCCGTGCCGCGGCCCGCGCCCGGGAACTCGCGCCGGGCACGGTCGAGGACCACCTCGCCCACGGCTACGTGTACTATTGGGGCGAGAAGGACTTCCCGGCCGCGACCCGCGAATTCGAGGCGGCGCTCGCGCGGCAGCCCGGCGACGTGGAGACGATCGAGGCCCTCGGCTTCGTCGCCCGTCGTGAGGGACGTTTCGAGGACGCGCTGCGCTGGTTGAACCGCGCCCAGGAGTTGAGTCCGAGCAACTGGCGCCTGGCCTTCAACATGTCGGAGACACTGCACATCCTCCGCCGGTACGAGGAGGCCCTCCTCGTCGCCGACGAAGCGATTCGTTTCGATCCGGGCGCACCGGGCGGCTACGTCCAGCGTGCGACGTCGCTGGCCAACATGGGCCGACTGGACGAAGCCCTCGACGTGATCGGCGACGTCCCCCGCTTTTCGACCGACGCCGACGAGGAAGCGGTCACGCTCGCCCTCGCCGCCCTCGATCTCGACATGGCGCGGTCCGTCGCGGCGCGTCAACCGGAGTACAGTGCCGAGCAGTTCGGTGACGTATGTGCCGAGGTCTCGCGGGGATACCTCGCCTGGATCGAGGACGGGCGCGAAGCCTCCCGCTCCCACTTCGAACGTGCCGTCGCGACGCTGCGTCCGGTCGTGGCCGCAGCCCCCGACCAATCGAACCCCGCCATGCTCCTCGCGGAATCCCTCGCCGCACTCGGAGAGGTCGACGAGGCCGTCGACCTCGCGCGTTCCGCTCTCGGCCGCTACCCGGCCGGAGTCGACACCTGGATCCGGCTGTGCCTCGAGTGGGATCTCGCCCGTGTCCTGTTGCTCGCCGGACGGATCGAGGAAGCGGAGACCCTCACGCGCCAGCTCTGCTCCCAGCCGGCCTACAACGTCTCGCGCGAGTTCCTCCGGGCTTCGCCCTTGTACCGGAGCAACGGACCCATCGAGCCCTTCGCGCGAGTGGCGGACTTCGAGCTGTAGTCCGCGCGCGGCGCCGGCGGTGTGCACCCGCCCGAAATGATGCGCCCGCACGCTGGACCTCGGGTCGCCCGAGGTTCACCCTGCTCCGTGGAACGGATGGCTACGTCCGGGGCCGCCGCCACGCCCGCGCCCGAGGAGGAGCCATGTCGACGCAGGACCTCCGTCGTCTCGATCCCCAGCTCGCCTACCTCGCGCTGCTGACCCTCGCGCAGCTCAAGCCACTCTCCCGCTGGGAGTGCGCGTTGACCGAGACCGAGATCGACGTCCTCCGAGCCACCGTTCCGCACGTCCGACGGATCCGGCGGCGCACGCGACTGGGGCGTCCGGTGACCGAGACCCTGATCGCGAACGATCCCGCACGCGCCGTGCTCTACGAACGCATGTTCGGCGGTCGTCGACTCCGACGCACGCCCGAGACCGTGCGCCGGGAAGGCCGCCTGCTGGGCTATCCGTCGTGTTGCGTCGAGGGATTCGTGCGCGAACCCTACGCGGCCAACGGGATGGCGCCCGACGACCAGGAGATCCTCTTCCACTGGGCCTGCCCCGGCTGCCGGGTGACGCCGACGCTGTTGCGCGAGTATCGGCAGGTGCACGCGGACTGCTCCCGGCTCTTCCGACGGGTCAGGACGTCCGATGCGAGCCCGCGGTGGCTCGACCGCGCCGGACACGTGGCGGCCACGGTCGCGCTGGTCGCCGGCGCCTCCGGCGCGACGACGACCGATCCGCACCGACTCCCCGCTCCCGACGATCTCGACGGCGACCACGCCTCGGTCGCCGAAGAGATCCTCGCGGGTACCGACTGGGAGCGCAGGGACACCGACGACGACACCGTCGTCGACGGCGTGCAGATCGCCCAGCTCCTCGATGCGCTCGTCGAGAGTCCACCTCCGGGCGTCATGGTCACGCACCACCCCCAGCGCGGCATGGAAACCTGCCCGCACTGCGGAGCCACCGTGAACATGGGCTTCGTGACCGTCATGCATGCCCAGCGCGAACTCACCATCGACCTGCCGTACATCGCGCTGCACTACCTGGAGCACGGATCCCTGGGCTTCGAGGGGAGCATCCACGCGGGCCGCGTCGACCTCGACGCGGCGAAGCGGATCCTCTTCCCCTGCGACGCGCCGCACCTCCTGCCGCTGCAGTTCGGCGACGACGGCGACGAGGACGGTCTGTACCGGGAGGAGGAGCTGGTCGTCGGGACCGACCCCGACGAGCCGGACTCCGATCTGGACACCGTTCCGGACGGCCCGCAACTCGCCGAGGAGTTGATCACGCTCGTCTCCCGGCTTCCGCGCGAGGTGCAGACGGATCGCCCGTACCTGCAGGAGATGCGCATGGACGGTCTCGTCCAGTGCGCCGTGTGTGACGCCGCCGTCGACATGGGCTTCTTCGAGATCGTCAATCCGGTGGCGGACGTATCGATCGCGGCGCCGCTGCTGGCCCTGCACTTCGTCGCCAAGGGGTGCTTCGACCACGCCCCCTGCGACTGGGGCAAGGAAGGAGCGCGGTCCGAAGAACCGATGGTCGAACCCTCGGGCCCCGCATCACCCGAGACGATGCCCCGCGGCGTCCTCCCCACCGTCCTGCGCGCCGTCCTCACCAGCCAGGGCCCGGCCCACTGGGTCGAGGTCGAGGGCGATACCGACGGCGACGGGCTCACCGACGCCGAGGAAGCCGCCTTGGAGATGAGCCCCGTCGATCCCGACGAGAACGGCAACGTGCGTCCGGACGGGCGCGAACTCGCCGCGCTCTTCGCTCGGCAGATCGAGCTCCTCCCCGAGGGCCCACTCGCCGACGAACCGTACCGGATCACGCACATGCTCATGGGAAGCGAAGGCTGCTTCACCTGCGGTGAAAGCTGGACCATGGGCGAGTACCAGGTCGTCAATCCGGTCGCCGGGGTCTCGATCGACGTTCCGTTCTACAACGTGCACTTCATGCAGCACGGGAGCTTCTCGAGCGACGGGCTCTTCGCCCCGCGCATCGACCCCGTCCTCCTGGCCCAGGCGCTCGGACCCCACGCGACGGGCGTCGAGGACGCAGCCGTGAGTTCGGCGTTCTCGTTCTGGAACGCACCCAATCCCTTCGCGAGCGGAACGACCACGCGCATCGCGTTGGACCTTCCCACCGCCGTCGAACGGATCCGCATCGCCGTCTACGACGCCGCAGGCCGCCGCGTTCGCGAACTGTACGTCGGCGAGGGGAACGAACGGAGGATCCGTCTGGAATGGGATGGTCGGGACGATCGGGGCGCGCTGTCGTCTCCCGGGGTCTACTACTGCCGCGCCCGGATCGGGGAACTGAGGATCAACCGCAAGATCACGTTGGTGCCGTAGACGGTCTCGGCCAGCGATGCCGACCACCCCGAGCCACGTGCATCCACCGGACGTGGTCTCGTCGGCGGTCTCTCTCCACTCCTACCAGGAGATCTCCGATGAAGAAACTCGCTCTCACCGTACTGCCCCTCGTCTGCATCTTCCTGATCCTGCCCGATCTCGCCGACGCCGAGGGCCGCGGCTCGAGCCGATTGTATCGTGATCGCCTCGAGATCGGACGGGCGCTGCTCGAGGTCCAGTCAACGAACTGGCCCTCCGTGCTGCAGCACTACACGGACGACATCGAGTACCACGATCCGATCGTGGACATCGGCGGAATCGAATCGATGAGCGCGTTCCTGGCGCAGCTCTTCGCGAACTCACCGGATCTGGTGACGACGATCGAACAGGAGACGTTGCTCGACGGCATCTACTCGGCCACCTGGACGATGGTCGGGCAGTTCAGCGGCGTCCCGTACGAGGCCAAGGGCATCTCGATCCTCGAGTTCCGAGGCCGGAGCCGGCAGGTCGCGTACCAGCGCGACTACTACACCGAGGGCGACATCATGACCGGGATCCCCGACCTCGATACTGCCATCGAGGGATTCCGCACCTTCTACCGGTGCGCGGTCGACCCCACCTTCGACTGCCCCTTCCCCAGCGCACCTCCGGAGACGTCGGCGTGGGGAGGCCCGCCCGTCACGGCGCCGCCGAGCGACAGAATCGGTGGACGGGGCCGTTCCTGGATCCACCTCCGTCGCGATCGGCTCGAGATCGCGCGCGCGGTCGTCGAGATCAATGCCTCGAACTGGACGGCCGTCCTCCCCTACTACGCCGACGACGTCGCGTACCGTGACCCCATCGTCGAGATCGACGGAATCGACACGATGACGTCGTTCCTGGGACGACTCTTCGCGAGTGGGCCGGACCTGGTGACGACCGTCGAGACCGAATCCCTGGTCGACGGCGTGTACACGGCCACGTGGACGATGACGGGCAGTTTCGGCGGCGTTCCGTTCAGCGCCCCGGGAATGTCCATCGTCGTGTTCGGTGAAGGCGAGCGGAAGGTCCACTACGCCCGCGACTACTACACGGAGGGCGACATCATGATCAACGTCCCCGAACTCACGGAGGCCGTGGTGGGCTTCCGGACGTTCTACCGGTGTGCCGTGGATCCGACCTTCGAATGCCCGTTCCCGCCGCTCGATCGTGTCGCAGCGCTCGGCACGGACGAGACACCGAGCCCCGCGGACAGAGAGACCTTCGTGCTCGGGCAGAACACGCCCAATCCCTTCAATCCGGCGACCACGATCTCGTACCGCGTCCCCGCCGGTGGCGGGCACGTGGCTCTGCGCGTGTACGACGTCTCGGGCCGGCACGTCACGACGCTCGTCGACGGGTTCGAATCTGCCGGCCGCAGGACGATCACCTGGCACGGAGAGGACGACACCGGCCAGCCGGTCGCGAGTGGCATCTACTTCTACCGGCTCGACGCGCCGGAGTTCAGCCAGGTGAAGAAGATGATCCTGATCGAGTAGGAACCCCGAGGATGATGCCGATCGACCATGCACGTGCGGCCGCTCGTGGCCGCTCACCGTGGTAGACTCCATCCGCCACTCCGGCCCACGCGCGTGCATCGCGCTTCGTAGGTGATGTGCGCGCATCATCTGTCGAACGGAGGTGAGCCATGGGAACCCCAGCCCCACGCACGTGGATCCTGGTGGTCCTCGTCTTCCTGGTGGCCTGCGGATCGAGCCCACCCGAACTGATGCCCAACGGCCCGACGAAGATCGCCAGCGACGCCTACGAGCTGCGCATGGCCGGCGAGGTTGACGATGCGGTCCGCCTGTTGAAGGCCGGTCTCGCCGCACATCCCGAGTCGGGCGTTCTCCACTACGAACTCGCACGTACCGACCTGTTCCTCCTCGACATCGAGAACAGTCGGAACGAGGCCGCGGCCGCGGTCGACTGCGCACCCAGGAGGAGCGACTACCGCTACTTCGCCGCGTTGGCCTCGGCCTATTCCCTGATCGAGGCCGCCCATCAACAGGACCAGGAGCGCATGAAGTCGATGGGAGCCGAGACCATCGACCAACTCGAGACGCTCCTGCAGAACGACCCGGACCACGCCCGTGCGCGCTATCTGCTCGTCCAGCAGATCGTCGAGATGGCCCCCGACGTCGGCCTCGAGGTCGACGACCCGATGCATCACGTCGAGTACCTCGAGGCCCGGGACCCGATTCTCGGGGCCAAGGCCCGGTGCTGTCTCGTGGACAAGACCGAGCAGCGCAGGATCTGGATGCGGATCCTCGACGAGCACCCCCACGACGTCCGGGCCCAGGTCGAAGCGGCCGAGGGCTTGATCGGCGCCGGGCGACTGTTCCAGGCCGAGAAGTGCCTGACGCGGGCGATCGAAGCGGACTCGCACAACTGCTACGGGTTGCTGCGACTGGGACTCGCCTACGCGGTGCGGCGCGACTGGGTCCACGCGCTCGAGCTGACCGAACGCTATCTCCGGCACGATCCACCCCTCGCCCTGCGCGCCTACGCCCTCGGGCGTCTGTCGGTCATCCATCGGCAGATGGGCGATCCGGAGGGCGCGGAGGAGTTGGCGAGCGAGGCGCGGGACATCGACCCGCACGTCTGGATGACGGTGATGCCGCCACCGCGGGAGATCTTCACGCCGATCGTCTCCGCGAAGCCGGAGCCCAGGAAGATCTGACCGAGCGGTCAGCGTGCGCGGCGGAACGGAATGCGGTTGCGACGGCACCCGGGAGGTCCTGCCGGGTGCCGCCAGCGACACCGAACGCTGTTCGGTGCCCGATCAGAACCGGTACCGCTCCATCAACCCTTCCTCGAGCGCGCGCCGCTGCGCGTCGCTCGGCACGAAGTCGTAGATCTGCATCTCGGCCATGCGGAACGTGGTGAAGCCCACCGGACTGCTGAACGTCGCACCGTTGACGCCGAGGCTCGCACCGGTGAACAGCGAGATGGGCAGCGTCAGGTTCGGATCGTGGGCCTTCTCGAGACCGTTGATGAAGATCTTCGTGCCCTCTTCCTGGCTGAAGGTCACGACGTACAGCTGCAGCTGGGCGATCGAGCGATCGAGCGTGGTCGTCAGCTTCTGGCTGCCACCGTGGGACACGCCGAAGGTATCGCTGTCGTCGAAGCCCATGCGGATGACCTGTCCCTCGACGTTTCCGTCGCCCCACAGCCAGTAGGCTGGCGTGTCGTCGCTCGGTGGGACGCCGATCCGGTTCAGGACCGCCACCACCGTGTAGTCGGTGTCACGCAGCGCGGTGCCCGGAAGTCGCATGCGGCCGGTGGGCTCGATGGTCGACGATCCCTTCTCGAAGCTCGGGATGCGCCCGCCGTCGGGATTGCCCGGAACCCAGTAGCCCGCGAAGTTCGAGCCGCCGAAGGGCACGGTGGCGTCGCGGCTGTCGTCGCCGCGCTGCGCGCCGAACTGGTCCTCCCAGCGGGTGATCTTGTAGATGCCGTCCTGGCGGTACCAGCTCACGCCGAGGCTGCCGCGGTACCAGGCGATGCCGTCGGGCAGCGCGTCGCTCAGCGGCGCGCAGTCGACGACGTCGTACTCGGTGGCCACCTTCACCTTCAATTCGCGCGCCGGATCGTTCGCCGCGTTCACGGTGTAGCTCAACGGCACGCCGGTCGTGATGGTCCCGCCCTCGGCGATGAAGGTCTTCAGCGCCTCGAAATCGCCGGTGAGGGCGGCCGCGGCCTGACTCGCGACGCCGCCGAGCGCGTAGCCACCGATCTGCACCTCGCTGAGCTCGCTCACGTAGGTCACGTCCGCCTCGAGCTCTCCTCCCGCAACCGCCTTGTCGAAGCTCCCGCGCACCGAGGCGTCGACCTCCTGCAACGAATCGGTCGACTGGATCAGCAGATAGAAGACGCGCCCGTAGGTCACGCTCGATATGTAGGCCGCCGGGTTGCCGGGCTGCACGTAGCGGGAGAGCTGCTCGGACGTGACGTCCGGACCGAAGAAGTCGCCGGCGTCAGTCGGGGTCTGGAAGGCGATCGTGTAGTAGCTCTGGGTGAGGCGCACCAGGTAGCGGTTGTAGCTCACGTCGCTCTGGTACTCGAAGGAGCCCTGGATCTCGGTGGTGAGGGTCTCGTACTCCGCGCGCAAGGATACGCCGAGCTGCTCGCGCGACGTGATCCGCTCGATCTGCACGGTGGTGCGGGCCGGAAGGTCGTCGGGCGTGCCCGCAATGATCTCGTTCATCGCGTCGACCGCGCTGCCGAGACTCACCTCGTCGACGTCGACGGTCGAGGTGTTGGTGCCGTTGATCAGCGTGATCACGTAGGTGCCCGGACCCCGATCGACGGGGATCTCGCTGGGCGTCGCGTCGTCGAGCGTGTTGCCCTGCAGCAGGTTTCCCGGGAAGACGATCCGCGCGTTCGGATCGAACTGCGGGAAGTCGCTGTAGCCCTCGGTGAGGCTCACCGTCTTGCGGGTGCAGTAGTACTGGTCGTTGCCCGAGGTCTCCTCGAATTCGACCGCCTCGGTCTCTTCGTACGTCTCCTGGAACTCGTCGAACTCGCCGGCCTCGTCGAGGACACGACCGAGTTCGGTGGTCGAGCCGCCGCCGCCGGGGCCAGCGGGACCTTCGGCATCGTCACTGCAGCCGGCGACGAGGAAGAGGACGCTCAGGGCGAGCGCCAACGCAGTGCGCGTCATGGTGGGTCTCCCGCGTGGGTGGAAGGGGGCTTCGGAACAGCATGCGCAGTCGAGGGACGGATCGCGCAACGGGACGGGCGCCTAGCGCAACAGTCCCCGACGCCAGTCGGTCACGAGGTGCAGGGGGGAGACCGACGCGTTCCCTTCACTCATCGGGCTGCTCTGGAACACGAACTCGCCCTGTGGCGCCAGACTGAAGGCTCGGCCGTTGCCCGTCGGCACCACCGAACGGATGCCGGTCCGCGTCGCCCCGACCCGAAAGGTGTCCCCACTCCCGTCGACCGAAGTCACGAGAAGGTCACCGCCGAATGCCACGGTGTAGAGCGTCGACCCGTCGGCGGACCATTCGGGCCAGACCGAACCGGTACGAGTCACCTGCCACTTGCGCGCCGGATTCTCCGCGGACACGACGAAGACGTCGAAGCCCTGCTCGGACGTGGCGTTGAAGGCGATCCATCGTCCGTCCGGACTGTAGATCCCGCCGCCGGCGAGATCCTCGCCGAGATCGAGGAAGACCTCGGGCTCCGAACTCCCGTCGATGGGGAGCACTCCCATGTCGAGGTCGTTCGCGGCCGGCTCGGTCCCCTTCATGGTGACGAGGATCGTCTCGCCCGAAGGATGGATCGACGACGGCCACAGTGCCTGGTCGCTCTCCGCGAGCACGCGCGGAACGGCATTGCCCTCGATCGGGTGCAGCAGGATCCGGTGACTGGCCTGGTGAAGGCTCGAGTAGACCACGGCCGATCCGTCCGGCGTCCAGACGGCCCGCGTCTCCTGTCCCGGAGCGAAACTCAGGCGCGTCTGCAGCCCCGAATCCAGCATGACGATCCAGAGATCGGTCGCCGCCTCTCCCTCGCTCACGATCTGCACGACGGCCCGGCGGCCGTCGGGAGAAACACGGGGGAAGTCGACGGATCCGGGCTCTCCGATCGTCACCGTCTCGCCGGTGTCGAGATTCTTCCGGGTGAGGATACGGTCGGATCCCGGACTGCCGACCTGGAAGACGGTCATGCCGGTCTGCGCGATCGAGTAGACGGCGATCGCCGAGTCCCGGCTCAGGACGGCCACGTTCTCCACGAGGGGCACGCCACCGACGATCTCGCCGTCCCACGGCTGCGGGAACGGCGTGGTCATCAAGACGCCCTCGCGCACCGTCATCAGGTGTCCGTCGTGGTACTCGGCCGCGGCCTGCGACGTCGTGAGATCACGGGTCTCGTCACTGCCCAGACGACCCATGCGGATCGGGAAGTGACCGCCTTCCGCGTCGTTGGTCCGCACGAGATAGATGTAGTGTTCGCCATCGGGCAGGAAACGCGGATGACGGTGCGAATTCTCCTGCCCTTCGGGCGTGGTGAGCGGCGTCGCCTCGCCACCGGTCGACGCCACGTGGCTCAGGCCGACACTGGCGTCGGCAGCGAAGATGATGTCTCCGGCCTCGTTCCAGGTTCCGCCCTTGCCGTTCGGCGCGGGGCACAGCGTCGTGGGCGGACCGCCGACGGCAGCGACCTTGCGAAGACGCCGGCCCTCCATGTCGAAGAAACCGATCGTCTGGCTGTCGGGCGACCAGAACGGATAGGCCGCGGATTCCGTGCCCGTCAGCATGGTGGCTTCGCGGGCGCCGACCTGGCGCAGCCAGAGCATCACGCGACCGTTCTCGTCGAGCGCCGAGAACGCCATCATGGTGCCGTCGGGCGAGAGCCGGGCCGGACCCGGCGAACTTCCGTCGACGTCGAACTCGTTCCCCTCGGGCGGCGGGATCATGGCGTAGACGACCGGCGCGGATTCACCCTTCGGCAGCACCAGCGGGGCCAGCAATCCACCCGCGACGAGAGCCACGATCGCGAGCGCGACGAAGGCGGGCCACGAGCGGCGACTCGCGGGCTCGGGCGCGGCGATGGCACTCGCCCCCATCGTCGACAGCGCGAGTCCTCCTGGCTCGAGGAGCAACCGCGCCTCGCCGATGTCCCGCAGACGATTCCGCGGATCGCGTTGCAGGCAGCGTTCGGTCAACTGGGCGAGGTCGGGTGCCTGCTCCGCGGGCAGCCGGCTCCAGTCGGGCTCGGCGCGCAGCACCGCGGCCATCGTGTCGCTGACCGTCTCGGCCTCGAACAGCTTCTCGCCGACCAGCATCTCGTAGAGGATCACGCCGAAGGCCCAGATGTCGGCGCGGCGGTCGACCTTCTTGCCGCGCGCCTGCTCGGGCGACATGTAGGCGGCGGTTCCGAGGATCGCGCCGGCCTGGGTCATGGCCGCCGTGATCGTGGGCGACATGGACGGGTCGGCGTCCTCGTCGACGTCGCCGAACCACGCGCGCGCCAATCCGAAGTCGAGGATCTTCACGTCGCCGACCGGCGAGACCATGACGTTCGCGGGCTTGAGGTCGCGATGGACCAGACCGGCCTCGTGCGCCGTTTCGAGCCCCGCGGCGATCTGGGCGGCGATCGACCGTGCTTCCTCCGGCGGGATCGGTCCGTTGCGCAGGCGCTGGGAGAGGTCCTCGCCCTCGACGAGTTCCATCACCAGGAAGCGGATCCCGTCCGCCTCCTCGAAGCCGTAGATCGAGGCCACGTTCGGGTGCTGGAGGCTGGCGAGCGAACGCGCCTCGCGCTCGAAGCGGGCCTTGCGTTCGGGATCGTCCGACATCTCCGCCGGCAGGATCTTGAGGGCGACCTCGCGTTCGAGCTTGGTGTCGCGGGCGCGGTAGACCTCGCCCATGCCGCCACGGCCGACGGCGGCGGTGACCTCGTAGTGGGCCAGTTTTCGTCCGATCAATGGGCGTGGTCTCCGGGACCGAGGAGGGGCGCGGCATCGAGCATAGCCGACCGCGGACCTGGAGTCACGCGGACCGTCGCGCCGGCGCCGTGAACGCCGTCACGCAGATCTGCCATCACCCGGACGATCGCGAGACTTCCGATTGCCGGCGTCCGACGTCCGGTGCGATGCTGGCCATTCGTGAGCGACGCGTCCTTCGCCGCTCGAATCGTCGCTCCTCCCCGAGCACCACGGAGCCATCCATGGCCGAAGTCCGACTGCACGTCCTGTATCCCCACCCGACCGACGTCGACCAGTTCGAGCAGGACTACGCGCAGCACGTCGTGCTGCTTCACGAGAAGATGCAGATCCCGGCCGACGCACGGCCCTACTCGATCACGCGCTTCGTCACGACGCCGCTGGGTCCGCCCTCCCACCACCAGATGTTCACGATGCCCTTCCCGTCGGCCGAGGCGCTGCAAGAGGCCATGGTCAGCCCGGCGATGCAGGAAGTCGCCGCGGACGCGGTGCGCATCTCCTCGGGCGGTCCGCCCGTCATCCTGGTGGGCGCGGAGCACGTGATGGAGTGAGCTGTCGACGGTCGGCCGCTCGTGCGAGCGTGCCGGCCCGCGGCTTCCCGTTCCGCGGCGGAGGTGTCCTCCCCCGGTCCCTCCCGATCTGTCCCTGGTCACGGGCCGCCCGATGCCTTTCCCTGCTCCCATGTGCATTCGTTCGAGCATCGTCGAGGGCATCCGCGCCACCGCCCCCATTCTCGTGGGGGTCGTGCCCTTCGGGATGATCTACGGCGTGGTCGCGGTCTCGGAGGGTCTGGATCGCCTGCCGGCGATCCTCATGTCGTCACTCGTCTTCGCCGGCGCCTCGCAGATCGCCGCGGCCGAGCTGTGGGGCCAGGGCGCTCCCTTCGCGATCGTGGTCGCGACGGGCCTGGTCATCAATCTCCGCTTCCTCATGTACTCGGCGTCGTTGGCTCCGCACATGACCGGCCTGAGCACGTGGCAACGCTGGGTGGGATCCTACCTGCTGACCGATCAGGCCTACGCGGTCTCGGTGATCCGCTTCCAGGACCACACCGAACTCCACCGCTTCGGCTTCTACTTCGGATCGTCGATCGTGCTGTGGACGACGTGGCAGGCCTCGTCGGCTCTCGGCGTGATCGTCGGACTTCAGGTTCCGGCGTCGTGGGGACTGGAATTCTCGGTGCCGCTGATGTTCCTGGCACTCCTGGTCCCCACCCTGCGGACCTCCACGCCCGTCCTGGTGGCCGTCGTGTCGGGCGTCGCCGCGGTCGTCCTCCACGGACTGCCGATGCACCTCGGGCTGATGACCGCGGCCGCGATCGGACTCTTCGTCGGCGCCGTGCGGGAGCGTGCCGCGTGAGCGCGTGGGCGTGGATCCTGGCGCTCGGCGTCGGCACCTTCGCGATCCGGGCGTCGTTCCTGTTGCCGCGCGGACAAGGTGAGCCCTCACCCTACGTGAAGCGCGTCCTGCAACTCGTGCCGGCCGCGGTCCTGAGTGCGCTCGTCACGCCGAGCCTGTTCGTGATCGACGGCGCGCTGGCGCTGTCGTGGACGAACGAACGGCTGGTGGCCGGGGCAATCGCCGCCCTCGTGGCATGGCGCACGAAGAGCGTGATGGTGACGCTCGTGGTGGGAATGGCGGTCCTGTGGGCGGCGCGGCTGCTCGGGTGAGGGCGCGAGGCCGTGGGCGGCGCGCTCGACGGAAACGGCGGTTCGCGCCGGCGTGCGGATCATCCACTGCTGCGGCTTCGACTCGATCCCGAGCGATCTCGGCACGCGCGCGCTCCAGGACGCGGTGATCGCCCGCGACGGCCGGCTGTGCGACGAGGTCAAACTCTTCGTCGTCGACCTGCGGGGCGCGGTGTCCGGCGGAACGATCGAGAGCATGGTCGGCGTGATGGACGCGGCGCGCGATCCCGCGGTGCGCAAGGTCCTCGGCGATCCCTACGCGCTGAATCCTCCGGGTGAGCGCCACGGTCCCGACCGCCGCGAACCCCGCGGTCCGGATCACGACCGCGTCACCGACACTTGGACCGCGCCCGTGGTCGCAGTGAGGATGACGATGACGAGCCGGGGAGTGGTGGGCACGGTCGGCCGTTCAAGCGCTCCTTCGGGGAGCCTGCGGAGAAGTCTCAGGAGAACTTCACCGATCCCGACAGCCGGATCATGAAGGTTTCGGGCGGGTTTCAGCAGAGTTACAACACCCAGGTCGCCGTGGACGGGAAGTCCCGGATCATTGTCGCGAACGGTGTCACGCAGTCGGCGGCCGACGTGGGACAGCTCAGGCCTCTCCTGGACGGGATCCGCTCGAACACGGGGCGAACCCCGCAGCGGGTCTTGGCCGACGCGGGCTACGCGTCCGAGAAGAGCCTGCGCTCGCTGCAACGGCGACGCATCGATGGGTACGTGGCGCAGGGACGGGGAGAGACGCCGACCGAGCAGGTCGCCTCGAGCCCTGAGCACCAGAGGGTGCACGAGAAGTTGAAGACGAAGTCAGGTCAGAAGCAGTACCGCAAGCGCAAGCACATCGCGGAGCCACCGTTCGGTTGGATCAAGTCCGTGCTGAACTTTCGATCGTTCAGCTTGCAAGGCCACGTCGACGTCAAAGCGGAGTGGAACCTCGTTTGCCTGGCGCTGAATCTGAAACGGCTGAACGCCCAGATGATGTGGTCAGGATGAAGAAGACGGCAGGACATGGCTGCGCTCCGCTGGCCGGGGCCTGAGAAGAGCGGAGAAACGAGCACCGCAGCTCGCACGACCGATAGAACCTCTCGCTGGAAGTCGACCACGTTGCTCCGGAACGCACGAATCGACCGGAACAGAACGTGTCTGGACTCCTACGGCGCAGGCTCCTAGCGCAAGAGTCCCCGACGCCCGTCGGTCACGAGGTGCAGGGGCGACACCGACGCGTCGTCTTCGCTCATCGGACTGCTCTGGAACACGAAGTGACACTGCGGCGCGAGGCTGAAGGCTCGACCTTCGGCCGTCGGGACGGCCGACCGGATGCCGGTGCTCGACGCGCCGACGCGGAAGGTGTCCCCGCTTCCGTCGACCGAGATCACTTGCAGGGTGCCGTCGAATCCCACGGAGTAGAGAGTCGAACCGTCCGCGGGCCAACCCGAAGTCGAGGATCTTGACGTCGCCCACCGCCGACACCATGACGTTCGCCGGCTCGAGGTCACGATGGACCAGACCCGCCTCGTGCGCCGTCTCGAGCCCCGCGGCGATCTGGGCGGCGATGGACCGGGCCTCGCCCGGAGCGACCGGTCCGTTGCACAGACGTTGCGAGAGGTCCTCTCCCTCGACGAGCTCCATCACCAGGAACCGGATCCCGTCCGCCTCCTCGAAGCCGTAGATCGAGGCGACGTTCGGGATCGTCCGACATCTCCGCCGGCAGGACCTTGAGCGCGACCTCACGGTCGAGCTTCGTGTCGCGGGCGCGAAAGACCTCGCCCATGCCGCCACGGCCGACGGCGGCGGTGACCTCGTAGTGGGCCAGTTTTCGTCCGATCAATGGGCGTGGTCTCCGGGACCGAGGAGGGGCGCAGCATCGAGCATAGCCGACCGTCGAGGGGAGTCACGCGATCCGAGGCGGAACTCCGTGCACACGATCACGGCTCGTCGTTCCCGTCGGCCGGGGTGCTGCAACAGGCGGCGACCAGCTCGGAGATGCAGTTGCCACGCACCGACTTCCACGGCTCCGGCCGGTCACTCCCTTGTTTCGCCCAGCACGGGTTGCTAGCCTGACACCGCTCCCGTCCCCCTTGCGCGATGCCCGATCCCGGACACCCCCTTCGCGCCGAAGAACGGAAAGAGCTCCATCGCTGCCTCGATCCCGACGGACCGTGGGTCGTCGCGGTGCACGGAATCGGCGGAATCGGCAAGACCACGCTGCTGCGCGAGTTCGCCGAGGTCGCACGTGACCGCGGGGCGCGCGTGGTGGTCCTCGACGGCGACGCCGTCGAACCGACGCAATCCGGTTTTCGTGCGTCCCTGACCGACGCGCTCGCCGCGGTGGGAACGTCGATCGAGGATCTCGAGTCGGCCGACGACGGATCCTCGCCGCCGGTCGTCCTGGTCCTCGACGTGTTCGACAGCCTGCGTCTGCTGGAGACGTGGTTGCGCCAGACCTTCCTGCCGTCGGTGGGCGGTGCCCTCCGCCTCGTCACGGCGGCGCGTTCGGCGCCGGCGGTCCACTGGGTGACCGATCCGGTGATCGGCCCTCGCTTCCGGAGCGTCGGCCTGGAGACGCTGCCCGACGAGGAAGCGCACCGTCTGCTGGACGAAGCCGGCGTCGCGACCGAAGCGCGTGATTCGCTGGTGCGCGCGGCAAGCGGGCATCCGCTCGCGCTTCGGCTGGCGGCGCACGCGAGCGGACGCGCAGTCGCGGGTCGTTCGGCCGGAGGAACGATCGAAGGCGTCCTGCGCGATCTGACGCACTTCTACGTCGACGAGATCGACGATCCGCGTCTGCGGCAGGCCGTCGAGGCGGCGTCCGCTGTCCGTCGCGTGACCGAGCCCCTGCTGGCGGCGATGCTCGATCTCGACGAGGCGCACGACGTCTTCGGCGCGCTCCAGGACCTGCATTTCGTGCAGGTCCGCAGCGACGGCATCGCCCTGCACGATGCCGTGCGCGAGTTCGTGTGCGCCGAACTCCGGGCCCGCGACCCGCAGGGCTTCGCCCACTTCCGCCGTGCCGCGTGGCGCCAGATGCGTCAGGAGGTCCACCACGCTCCGTCCACCCTGCTCTGGCGATACACGGCCGACCTGATCTACCTGATCGAGAATCCGGTCGTACGCGAGGCCTTCTTCCCGACGACGGCGCCGCACTGTGTCGTGGAACCGGCCCGTGTCGACGACGAAGAGGCCATCCTCGAGATCTCCTCGCTCCACGAATCCGAGACCGCCACCCGCTGGATCGACTTCTGGTGGACCCTGGCGCCCGATGCCTTCTTCGTGGCGCGCGACGACGAGGGTCAAGTCGTCGGTTTCTACTGCTCGCTCGACACCGATCGTGTCCGCAGCCGCGACCTGCGGGAAGATCCGGTCACGGCACTGTGGTGGGAGCACCTCCACGCGAACGGTGGCGGGCAGGCGCTCTTCCTCCGGCGCTGGTTGTCGCGCGAGCACGGCGAGGTCCCGTCGCCCGTGCAGGCGGCGTGCTGGCTCGACCTCAAGCGCAGCTACCTCGCACTGCGGCCACGTCTGCGCCGCGTGTACCTGACGATCGTCGATCCCGTACCCTATCTACCGGTCGCGCGGCGGCTCGGCTTCGTGCCGCTCGACGAGTCGGTCGCGCTCGGCGACACGCCCTACGCCTCGGCCTGCCTGGACTTCGGCCCGCGGTCCGTCGACGGGTGGATGCGTCGGCTCTTCACGCAGGAACTCGGGGAGATGGGACCGGAGCACGGCGCGCTGCTCGATCTGGAGTCGCGCCAGCTCCTCGCCCCGGACGGTCCCCGCGAGCTGAGCCCCCTGGAATTCGGGGTCCTGCGCTTCCTCGTGGAGAACGAGGGAATCGCCGTCACCCGGAGCGAGCTGCTCGCCGACGTCTGGAACATCCACCACGAGGGTTCGAGCAACGTCGTCGACACGATCATCCGGAGTCTTCGCAACAAGTTGGGCGATCGGTCCTGGAGGATCGAGTCGGTCCGCGGCGTCGGCTACCGCTGCCTGCCCGCGAGCTGAACGGGGAATCTCATCGAGATCTCATGATGGGCCGGGTACGTGCGTCCTAGCTTCGGGACCGAGCGAATCGTCCCCCTTTCCTGGAGGTCTCCTCGTGATTCGTCATTTTCTGCGCAGCACCGTCCTGGTCCCGTTCCTGCTCCTACCCGCCAGCGCCGTCGCCGATCACCACGGCTCCGACACCGAACCCACCGTCCGCGAACAGCTCCTCGCCCTGGAAGAGCAATGCGCGGAGAACGCCTCGGCAATGGAGGCCCGGCAGGCGGAAAGGTCGCTCTACGAGCGTCTCGGCGGCAGGGAGGGGATCCACGCGATCACCCGCGAGATCGTGCGTCTCCACGACCAGAACGAGGCGTTGACGCGCATCATGGACGGCGTCGACCGCGAACTCCTCGCCCGGCGCGTCGCCCAGTTCATCATCTCGGGAACCGGCGGGCCCCAGGTCTACGAGGGCCGTGACCTGGTGAGCGCGCACGCGCACCTCGACCTGACCAACGCCCACTTCCTCGCCGCCGGCGGCGACGTCATGCAGGCCATGGAGAACGAGGGCTGCACCGAGGACGAGATCGAAGAGATCGTCTGCACGCTCGTGTCGTTGCGTCACAAGGTGGTGATGGAGTCGGAGCGGGAGCTGCATTGAGGCTCGTTGCGCATCACACGCTCGTCTTCCGCATGGGTGGTACGATCCGGTGTACCGACCGCGACCGACGTCCCCCACCCGGAGACATGCCCAATGAAACGCCTGATGCTGCTCCCCTCGATCCTGTCCCTGCTCCTGCTCGGACCCGTCGGCTGTGGTTCCGACGACGACGACGGCGGGACCGGTCCCACCGCCACCGTCGTCGACGACGTCGTCGTGAGCCTCGACCGTATCACCGTCGACCGTGATTGCGACCCGAGCGGCGGAGTCGGCGAGTTCGGCTACAAGTTCTACGTGGTCCTCTTCGACGAATCCGGCGAGATCGACCGGGTCCTGGATTCCGACTGGAACTCCTTCAATGCGACCGACGGCGACTCGTGGGATCCCGGTGGCACCGCGAGCTTCCGCATCGAACGGCGCCCTGGAATGCGCTTCCACGTCCAGTTGCGCGTGCGCGAGTTCGACGGTGCGCTCGAGCAGTTCTCGCAGGGGACCTTCGTCGGGCACGAAGGCGCGGCCGGCGCCGATGCGTGGGGACCCAACGATTCCGGCGGTGTGAACGAGTACACGCTCTACGACTCCGCGCAGCGGGTCGGGATCATCGACTGGGACTGGTGGGCGGCCGACTCCTGCCGGGGGGAGTTTCGGTACAGCGTGACGGCGACCGAGGTCACGACCGAGTGAGGGCTCGCTCCGCGGGTCGGAATTGACCGGCCCGCAACCGTCCATTACGATCCGACGTCCTTCCGTCGGAACCCGGAGGGCGAACACCTGCACTTCCGCGACCCCAGCGGCGGGCAATGGATGATCGGGGCGTCGAATCTCGCCCACCTTCTCCCGGGAGCCCGCCGTTGATCGGCAAGACCCTCGCCCACTACGAGATCACCGCCCTTCTCGGCCGTGGCGGCATGGGCGAGGTCTACCGCGCCCGCGACACGAAGCTCGGCCGCGAGGTCGCCCTGAAGCTCCTGCCCGAGAGCTTCACCGCCGACCCGGAGCGTCTCGCGCGCTTCCGGCGCGAGGCCCGCGTACTCGCCTCGCTGCAGCACCCGAACATCGCCGGCATCTTCGGACTCGAAGAAGACGCCGGGCGCGTCTTCCTGACCATGGAACTCGCCGCGGGAACCGATCTCTCCGAGCGCATCGCCCGGGGGCCGATCGCCGAGGACGAGGTCGTCGACCTGGCTCGTCAGCTCGCGAGCGGGCTGGAGGAGGCCCACGAGAAGGGCATCGTCCATCGCGATCTCAAACCGGCGAACGTCAAGATCGGTGAGGACGGCAAGGTCAAGATCCTCGACTTCGGTCTGGCCCGCGCGCTCACCGGCGAGACGTCCGCCGAAGAGGACATCGAGAACTCGCCGACCATCACCGCGGCGATGACCCAGGGCGGCATGATCCTGGGCACGGCGGCCTACATGAGCCCCGAACAGGCGCGGGGTCGCAGCGTGGACCGCCGCGCGGACATCTGGTCGTTCGGCGTGGTCCTGTTCGAGATGCTCGCCGGTCGGCGACTGTTCGAGGGCGACACGGTGAGCGACACGTTGGCCTCGGTGCTGAAGGACGACGTGGCGTGGGACCACCTTCCCGAGGAGACCTCGCCGGGAATCCGCCGCTTGCTGGAGCGTTGCCTCGAGCGCGATCCCCGGCGGCGACTGCGCGACATCGGCGAGGCGAGGGTGTTCCTCGAGGCCGGAGCGGCAGACGCCTCGCTGCTGGGCTCGGTGGCGTCGGTCGTGGATTCCCTGCCCGACGACCCGGATCTCGGGCCGACGCACCGCAGGCGAGGCGCTCTCGTCACCGTGGCACTGACGGTCGCCGCGGCGGTCGCGGGGACTCTCGTCGGCTGGCAACTCGTCGCGCGGCCGGAAGCACCGCCCGTCTACAACATGGCGATGCCCGTGCCGCCGGGCGCGGTCTACAACTTCTCGACGGCGCGGCCCGGTCCACCGCGCGTCTCGCCGGACGGCAGCATGGTCGTCTTCGCGGTGCGCGAGGGCTCGTCGCAGGCCGTCCTGCACCTGCGCCGTCTCGCGGATCCCCATTCGACGCCTCTCACCGGAACGGAAGAGGGTCTGTACCCCTTCTGGTCGGCGGACAGCCGCACGATCGGCTTCGGCACGGTGGACGGTCGGCTCCGCCGCGTGCCCGTGGCCGGTGGACCGCCCGTCACGCTGTGCGACGCGGCCAACATGAAGGGCGCCACCACGAACGCCGACGGCGTGGTGCTCTTCGCGCCGGCGGCCGGAACGGGGATCCATCGGGTGTCGTCGGCAGGGGGAACGCCGGTCGAGGTCACCACCGTCGACCAGGACGCCGGCCACGATTCGCACCGACATCCGCGCTTCCTCCCCGACGGCGAACACTTCCTCTACCTCGCACGCCGCACCGGCGGGCAGATCGACGAGCACGACATCTACCTGGCATCGCTCGACGGCGGTGAGCCCCGGCTCGTGCTCCGGTCGCAGACCCAGGCCGAGTTCTCGCGCGGTCATCTGCTGAGCGTGCGCGAGGGAACGTTGCTCGCGACGCCCTTCGACCCCTCGAGCGCGGACCTCGGCGAGCCGATTCCCCTGGTCGAAGACGTCCTCGTCGACGCGGGCGCGGCGCTCGGCGTCTTCTCGGCGAACGATGACGGAAGCCTCGTGTACATGGTCCGCACCGGCGGGGCCGAGCAGTTCCTGGAGTGGGTCGGGATCGACGACGAACCGCTCGGACGGGTCGGCGACCCGGGCGGTCTGGAGCGGCCGCGGATCTCGCCCGACGGGCGGCAGGCGGTCGTCGAGGTGTACGGCGACGATCCCGGCGAAGGCGATCTCTGGCTGGTGGATCTCGAGAACGGCCTGCGGACCCGCTTCACCTTCGAACCCGGCTACGAGGGTGCGGCGGAATGGACGCCGGACGGCACACGCGTGGTGTACACGGCCTTCGCCGACAGCGTGGCGCGGATCGTGGTCCGGCCGGTCGAGGGCACGGGCGACGCTTCCGTCCTCTACGAGTTCGAGGGCGAAGTCGCCCCCACCGGGGTGACCCCCGACGGCAACACGGTTCTCCTCAACCAGCGGGACCCGGAAACCGACTTCAATCTCTACTCGCTCTCCGTGGACGGCGGAACTCCGACGCTCCTCGTCGAAACGTCCCTCATCGACTACAGCGCCGCCGTGTCTCCCGACGGCCGGTGGATGGTGTACGGCAGTGGCCAGGGATCGGAGTGGGACGTCTACGTCCGCCCCGTGTCCGGCGGCGAGCGACGCTGGCAGATCAACCGCGAGCCCGCCCTGTATCCCTTCTGGGGCGCGCGCGGCGAGCGCATCTACTACGTCCTCACCAACGGTGAACTGCGGTTCGTCGAGGTCGACGGCGGCTCGTCCACCTTCCGTTCGGGCGCGCCGCAGCGCTTCGCGGCCGTCAGTCCGCCCGGAGCCGGCGGCGTGTACGTGTCGATGCACCCGGACGGCGAACGTCTCCTCACGGTTTCCGGGTCCGTCGCTGCGAACGAGACCTCGGATCTGCAGCTGGTGACCGATTGGACGCGCGGATTGACGAAGTAGCCGGGCAGGAACCCGTGCGGCCGCTCACACCCAGCCGTAGACCACCGCGTTCACGTTCATCCCCGCGCCGACAGACGCGAACACGATCACGTCGCCCGCTTCGATCGACTGGTCGGGCATCTCGCCGCGCAGCACCAGATCGAGCAGCGTGGGCACGGTGGCGACGGAGCTGTTGCCCAACCACGAGATGGTCATGGGCATGACCCCCTCGGGCACTTCGTCGATGCCGTGGGACTTGAACAGGCGCGCGAGGATCGCCTCGTCCATCTTCGCGTTGGCCTGGTGGATGAGGATCTTCTTCACGCGGGCCACCTCGATGCCGGCGCGCTCGAGGCTCTTCGTCACGACACCCGGCACGGTGCTCAGGGCGTACTCGTAGAGCTTGCGTCCGTACATCTTCAGGTAGAGGCCGTCGGACACGGTCTTGACGTCGTAGGTCGAGCCCATCCACAACAGGCGGGCGTGCTCCAGCGTGTCGGACCGGACGGCGTGGGCCAGGAGTCCCTGGTCGTCGCCGACGTCGCGGGCCTCGAGGACGGTGGCCCCGGCGCCGTCGGCGTAGATCAGGCTGTCGCGATCGTGCGGATCGCACACGCGCGACAGGGTCTCCGAACCGATCACCAGGGCCCGGGTGGCATCGCCCGAACGCAGGTAGTAGTCGGCCTGGATGATCCCCTGCAGCCAGCCCGGGCAGCCGAAGGGCAGGTCGTAGGCCACGCACTCGGGGTTGGCGATCTCCAGGCTCTGTTTGACCCGGGCGGCCAGGGTGGGCACGAAATCCGAGCGGCGGTTGTCGTGGCGGATGTCGCCGAAGTTGTGGGCGACGATCACGTAGTCCAGGGTCTCAGGGTCGATTTCCGAGGCCTCGATCGCGCGCTTCCCGGCGATCGTTCCGATGTCGGACGCGACGAGATCGTCGTCGACGTACCGGCGCTCGGAGATATCGGTGATCTTCTGGAAGGTCTCGACGACGCGTGGATTCTTCTCGCGTTCGATCGGCTTGCCGTAGTCCGCGAAGAACTCCCGCGTGACCAGGTCCTCGTTGCGGATCCGTCGGGTCGGAATGTACGAGCCGGTGCCGATCATCACGGAGCGGCGCATGGATGACCTCCGAGTGTTCGCGGGGCCCCCAACTCTGCAGCACGCGGGGCCCGATGTCACGCCGGACCGATCATCCCACCTGATCCACGACCCCCACCACGACCGACCGCACCGGCAGGCGCCCGCCGCCGAGGATCTGCCGCGCTCCGTTGCCCTCGTCGAGCATGATCACCGTCTCGCCGTATCCGGCGCCGACGGTGTCGATCGCGATCACGTGTCCGCCCGTCGGCTCCCCCTGGGCGTCGAGCTTGTCGAGCAGGAGCAGGCGCCGCCCGTGCATGTCGGGATGGTGGATGGTCGAGGTGATGCGCCCGGCGACGCGCGCGAGGATCACGACGGCTCCTCGGGGGCATCGAGCTGGACGTCGTCGACGATGCCGACCACGGCGTGATCGACGGGGACGAAGCTCGGATCGAGGGTCAGTGCGGCTTCGCGGCTGGCTTCCCAGTAGACGAGTTCGCCGGGCCCGGCCATGCGCGTGCCATCGGCGCAGACGAAGGGCCTACCCGTCGCCGCCGCGTGTTTGTCGAGCGGTTGCACCCACAGCAGGGGCACGCCCTCCATGCCCTCGTAGACGATGTTGCAGACCATGCGGCCGATCACCCTGCCCAGGAACACGGGATCATCCTTCCGTCTCGAGGATCTCGGCGCCGGCGGGCGTCCAGTGTGAGCAGGCCGCGAAGCGCGTGCCTTGGCCCAGGACGTCGCGCAGGGCATCGTCGATACGGGGCATCGTGGACGAGGCGACGAGACGCCCGACGTCGCCGGGCCGGTCGGGGTCGTTCAGGTCGTGCACGATCGTCTCGAGGGCCTCCTGCACGTCGGGCAGGTGGCCGTCGAACACGGCGAGCGCGCGGCCGCCCAGGTCGTCGGCCAGCCGGACCTCGATGAGATGGATCGGCATCGACTTCAGCACCCGGTCGAGAACACGCAGCAGGCTCGGTGAGGTGCTCACTTCGCAGACGCCGACGGCATCGCCCTGCGGGGCCGAACGCTCGCCCATCACCGCAGCGGCGAGTCCGGGATCCGGATCGGCGAGGAGCACGTCGTCGAGCAACGAGCCCTGCCGGAATCCCGCCTCGAGGCCGGCGCCGTGGGCCTCCTCGGTGCTCGCCACCGAACCACCGACCAGGGCCAGATAACGGCCCGGATGGACCGATCCGCAGCGCAGCACCGCGACCGGCGAGCGCTTGAGCATCGCGTCGACCGTGAACAGTCCGGTGCTGACGCTGCCGAACTCGAGCAGTGCGAGAGCCTGGTACACGGTCACACGATCCTGAAGTGGTCGACCATCACGCAGCGGCGACGGCGCGAGAAACTGAGGGCGGTGGTCATGCCTTCCCCCGTCGGACTGGCGATGGTGAAGCTCGTGCAGCCCTCGCCGCCGGAACCGAGCCCGGCCGCGATGGGCGCGTTCTTCACGAAGATGCTGGTGTTGATGGTGCGGGCCATGTGGCTCAGGGCGTCGATGTCGCGCGAGTGCATGCTCGCCGAGTGGCCGAAGCCGTGCTCGGACTCCCTGGCCAGCGCGATCGCGGTGTCGACGTCGGGAACACGGACGATCGGCAGCACGGGCATGAGCTGTTCCGACCACACGAGTGGGTGTTCCTCGGGGACGTCGGCGATGACCAGCCGCACGTCCGGCCGGGCCCGGACGCCGATCTCGGCGAGGATCACGTCGGCGTTCTTGCCCACCCACTTCTTGTCGATGGTGCCATGGGTTCGCGCTCGGGGCGTGCCCTCGAAAACCAGCCACTCGAGATCCGAGAGTTCCTTGCCCGAGACGAGGTGCGCACCGTGGGCCCGCATGTGACGGATCAGCTCGTCGGCCACGCTGTCGACCACGAAGACCTGCTTCTCGTCGACGCAGATGACGTTGTTGTCGAAGCTCGCGCCCCGGACGATGTCGCGGCCGGCCTGCTCGAGGTCGGCCGACGCGTCCACCACCACGGGCGGATTGCCCGGGCCCGCGCAGATCGCGCGCTTGCCCGACTTCATCGCCGCCTTCACCACTCCGGGACCACCGGTGACGACGAGCAGATTCACGTCGGGGTGCCCCATCAGCTCGGTCGCCGATTCGATGGTCGGCGTCGCCACGGCGGTGACCAGGTTCGGCGGACCGCCCACCGACCGGATCGCCCGGTCGATCGACTGCACCGTCTGCCGGGAACACGCCGCGGCCCCGGGATGGACGTTGAAGGCCACGGCGTTGCCCGCGGCCACCATCCCGATGGTGTTGCAGATGATCGTGCTGGTCGGGTTGGTGGTGGGCGTGATCGCGCCGATCACCCCGAACGGAGCCCACTCGGTCAGAGTGAGACCGTCGTCGCCGGTGGTCGTCTCGGGGACGAGGATCTCCGGGCCCGGCGTCTTGTCGGTGACGAGGCGGTTCTTCACGACCTTGTCCTCGTACCGGCCGAGGCCCGTCTCCTCCCAGGCCAGTCGCGCGAGGGCATCGCCCTCGCGGTGCATCGCCGCGCGGATCGCCGCGACGATCTCGTGGCGCTTGGCGAGGGTCATCCCGTCGAGGGCCTCGAAGGCGGCGCGGGCCGCGACGACGCACTCGTCGACGGTCTCGAAGATGCCCTCTCCCGGTTGCGCTTCCGGCGTGGGAACGTCTCGCGACGCGGGGGCCGGCGTCGGCGCCGGCCTCGGAGCCGGTGCGCTCGCTCCGGTCGGCGTTGCGCCCAGGCGCCCCGCGAGTTCCCGCGCGATGCGGTCGACCTGTGCGTCCGTGAGGCGCTGCATCAGCCGTCACCCTTCCGGTAGCGCTCCTCGCCCTCGATGTCCCAGCTGTCGACGATCGCCATGACGACGGCGTCGACCGGCTTGCCGTCGGTCTCGGCCGTCTGGCGGGCCGAGGAACCCGAGGCGTAGAGCACGTACTCGCCCTCACCGGCGCCGACGGCGTCGACGGCCACGACGCTGCCGCCGGTGAGCTCGCCGTCGGGACCCGCGACGCCGAGCAACAGCAACTTGAGACCCTCGATCCGGGACTCCTTCTTCGAGGAGACGACCCGTCCGAGAACACGCGCGAGATTCATTGCGACCTAGGCCCCCGCCTCGGACTCGGCCTGACGACCGAGCGGGATCACCGCGTCGACGTTGGTGTGCGGACGCGCGATGACGTGCACGGCGACGACCTCGCCGACGCGCGTGGCCGCGTTCTGCCCGGCGTCGCACGCGGCCTTCACCGCCGCGACGTCACCGCGCACGACCGCGGTCGTGTAACCGCCGCCGGTCTTCTCGTAGCCGACGAGGTCGACCCGGGCGGCCTTGACCATCGCGTCCGCCGCCTCGACGGTGGCCGCGAAACTCCTGCATTCGATCATTCCCAGAGCGTCTGCCATCTTGGTTTCCCTTCGGATCGGGGCCGGCGGCCCCGTGTGGTCGTGCCGGGCTTCGAGGAACTACTTCTTCTTCGCCGCGCGGCCCGTGATCGACTCGAGGGCTGCCACCGCAGCCGGACGAGCGGCTTCGACGTCTTCTTCTTCACCACCGATGTACACGCGGCCGAAGCTGCCCACCGCTCGCACTTCCAGGATGTTGATGTGGGCGGCCTTCTCGGCCTCGTTCGCGGCCAGGGCCGCGTAGCCGGCGGGCTCGACCTCGAGCACGAAGAGGGTCTGACCCGACAGGATCAGGTTCCCGTGCCGCATGCGGTTGATCAGCATGCACTGGTGGTCGTCGAGGTGTCGCACGACCTGGTCGGAGACGATGCGCGGCTTCATGCGCTCGTTCTCCTTCAGGCCCAGGGTGTCGAGGATCGCCTGCCCCGCCGCGCGCACGTCGGCCTGGCTGTCGGAGTGCACCTCGAGCATGCCGAAGTTGCGTTCGACGATCTGCATGCCGGGCGTGACGTTCGTGCTCTTGAGCGCGATGTCCATCACGCGGTTGATCTCGATGCCCGGCGCGATCTCGACGAACAGGCTCGCCTGCCCCACGCGCGGGAGGAAGCCCTGCGCGATCGTCGCCTGGAACGAGGCGAACTGCGGCTGCAGGCTGTCGATCACGCAATAGGCCCGGAGGTCGACCATGAACGTCTCCCTGTTCTGGATTAGTCGCTGACGGAGACCTGCTGGGCCTCCTGGATGATGCCGATGCTCGCACTCGCACCGATGCGCGTGGCTCCGGCATCGATCATGCGCTTGGCGTCGCCGAAACTGCGGATCCCGCCGGAGGCCTTGACCTCCATGCCGGCACCGTGGACGACCGAGGCCATGAGCGCCACGTCCTCGGCCGTGGCACCGCCCGAGGCGAAGCCGGTCGACGTCTTCACGAAGTTCGCCCGCGCGCGCTTGGACAGCTCGCAGGCACGGACCTTCTCCTCGTCGGTGAGCAGCGCCGTCTCGATGATCACCTTGCTCACCGCGCTGCCGTCGCGGCAGGCGTCGGTCACGGCGAGGATGTCCTTGTAGACGTCGTCGTCGTCGCCGCTCTTCAGTCGACCCACGTTGATGACCATGTCGATCTCCCGGGCGCCGTCGCGGATCGCCTTGCGCGCTTCCATGCCCTTGAGGTCGGGCGTGTTCGCGCCGAGCGGAAAGCCGACCACCGAACAGGTGAGGACCTTCGTCCCGCGCAGGCCCTCGGCCACCCTCTTCACCCAGCAGGGATTCACGCACACGCTGCGGAAACCGTACTCACGTGCCTCGGCGACGATCTTGTCGATCATCTCGCGCGTGGCGTCGGGCTTGAGGATGGTGTGGTCGATGTAGCGGGCGAGTTCGTCGGGAATGCGGCCGGGCGAATCGGGACCGTGCGTGAAGCAGCGCGCGCCGAGGTCGATGAGCCGGCGCGCGGCGTCGGGTGCGGTTCCGACACAGGGTCCCCCGTGGTACGCGCCGCCCGGCACCGACCCGAGGAGGCGTTGCAGTCGATCGACGATGCGGGCCATGTCGGCTTCGCTCAGACCGTCGAGGTCGACGCCGCTGACGCTCGGCGCGGAGGCGGTGGGCGCGGATCCGGGCGACGAGGGCTCGATCATCCCCACGCGTCGCTGGTGCCGCGACTCGGTGCAGTCGGTGTTCAGGAAGGCGTCGACGATCTGGCGCGCCAGGTTGGCCCCGATCAGCCCGGCGCCGAGGGTGAGCACGTTGGCGTCGTTGTGCTCGCGGCCGTTGCGCGCGCTGCTCAGGTCGTAGGCCATGGCCGCGCGCACGCCGGAGACCTTGTTGGCGACCATCGACGATCCGATGCCGGCGCCGTCGATCATGATCCCGCGCTCGGCCCGGCCCGCGGCGACGGCCTCGGCGACCTTCCGCGCGAAGACGGGATAGTCGACCGCGTCGGTCGAGTCGGTGCCCACGTCGATCACGAGGTGGCCCTTGCTCCGCAGCGCCTCGGCGAGCGTCTGCTTGAGGGGGAATCCGCCGTGGTCGGCACCGATGGCGATCTTCATGGGTCGTTCCTCACCTTCGTGCGCTCCCTTGTCGATCTCGTGGCCGGGTCGCGGCGGGCCCAGGGCGCTCGTGGCGCTACCACACCCGCGAATCGTCGATCGGCTCCCCGCGCCGGGGCGGTTTCGGGCCTCGCTCCTCGACCCGTGGTCTCGCCGGCCCCTCGACGGCCGCTCGCAGCCGCGCGATCAGGGTCTGCAGAGCACTCCGTCCTGCTTCGGTCAGTTCGAAGCAGGTGACCGTGCGCCCGCCCCGACGCGAGTGGTCCCGCGCGAGATAGCCCGCGTCGACCAGCTTGCCGGTCTGGACGTGGAGATTGCCGTCGGTCAGGCCCGTCTCCCGCCGCAACGCCATGAAACTCCAGCTCTTACCGTCCTCTTCGGTCGACGGTGGCCGCGCTGCCGTGGCCAGGATCGCCAGCCGGGCCGGGGTCCCGATCATCTCGTCGACGTCACTGTACTTCATCGCGTGAAGCCAGACTCCCGGAAGGGCAACCGCCGATGCCCCGAGGCTCGGCCAGTGCTTCTTACCATGAAGTGAAGGGCTGAGCAAGGGGCGAATCGCCGTCCCTGGCACGAAAACGGTCGCCGGACGACGGCGCCCGCGGCTAGAGTCCACGGACCGACATCCCCTCCGAGGAGCCGACCATGTCCCGTCCCGCGATGCGATCCGCCGTCCTGCTCGTCTGCCTGGTCCTGCTGGGCGGCTGTTCCCGCGGTTCCGGCGACGGCGAATCCACGGGCGAGGACCTGCTCGGCAACCCCGCCGTCACCGCCATCTCGTACTCCGGCCACCGCCTCGTCCCGCGCAGCGTGGAGAACACGCCCAGCGTGGAGCAGACCAAGGAAGACCTCCGGATCATGGCAGCCATGGGGATCGGCCTGCTGCGCACCTACAACACGACGATCTACCCGCACACCGAGCGCATCCTGCAGGCGATCCGCGAGTTGAAGGAGGAAGAACCGGGCTTCGAGATGTCCGTCATGCTCGGGGTGTGGATCCAGTGCGTGGACGCCTTCACCGAGAACGCCGACCACACCACCGGCGACACGCCGCACAACCAGCGCGAGATCGACGCCGCGATCCGGCTGACCGCCGAGTACTCCGACATCGTGGAGATCATCGCCGTGGGCAACGAGGCCATGGTCACCTGGCAGGGTCACTACGTGCCGTCGAGCGTGATCCTGCGGTGGGTGAAGCACCTGCAGGAAGCGCGCGAACGCGGCGACATCCCGGCGAGCACCCTGATCACCTCGTCGGAGAACTGGGCCGCGCTCGGCGGCGAGGAGAGCTACCGCAACGACGACCTGGCCGAACTCGTCACGCGCATGGACTTCCTGTCGCTCCACACCTACGCCTTCCACGACACCTACTACAACCCGGCGTTGCGCTGGGTGTCGAACGACGAAGAAGCCACGCTGCCGTTGGTCGAACAGATCGACCTGGCCGTCGAGCGCGCGATCGGGTTGCAGAGGGACCAGGTCCAGGCCGTGCGCGACTACCTCGCGTCGATCGGCGTGGACAAGGAGATCCACATCGGCGAGACGGGTTGGGCGAGCATGGACAACTCGTACTACGGGCCCGACGGCACCCGCGCCGCCGACGAGTACGTCGCCGGGAAGTTCCACGCCGCCGCGCGCACCTGGACCCGCGAGGCGGGCATGACCTGCTTCTACTTCCAGGCCTTCGACGAACCCTGGAAGAGCGACGGCACCGCCGGTTCGGAAGGGCACTTCGGCCTGATCACCGTCGACGGACGCGCGAAGTACGCGATCTGGGACCTGGTGGACGCCGGCCTGTTCGAAGGGTTGACCCGAGGCGGGAATCCCATCGTGAAGACGCACGACGGCGACGAAGCCGTGTTGCTGGAGGAGCTGCAGGCACCGGTGGCGTTGAAGTTCCAGCCGTGAGGGGCGTCGAGTCCGACCAGGTCCGGCGAAGCTCGTGACCATTCCGACACATCTCGACCGACGCACTTCGCTGTAGTCTTCCCCGCTCGTGCCATTCCGCGCGTGAGACGGGCCCCGTCCCGACTCGAGCCGTCGGACCGGCCCCGGCCCCCGTTCCACCGTGGAGACGTACGGATGCCCAAGAAGATCCTGATCACCGGCTGCAGCAGTGGATTCGGCCTCGACGCCGCCAAGACCCTGGCGAACAAGGGCCACCGGGTCTACGCGACGATGCGCGCCAGCGACGGCCGCAACGCGGCCAAGGCGCAGGAGTTGCGTGATTTCGTCCCCTCCGACGGAGGCTCGATCTCGGTCCACGAGATGGACGTCACCTCCGATGCGAGCGTCCGCGATGCCGTCGCCGCGATGGACGGTGTCGACGTGCTCGTCAACAACGCCGGCTACGGCTACGGCGGCCCGGTCGAGTCCTTCGAGAGCGAGGAGATCCTGGCCCAGCTGGACCTGAACATCGTCGGAACGGCCCGCGTCGCGAGTGCGGTCCTGCCAGGCATGCGCGAACGGGGGGACGGGCTGATCATCCAGGTCAGCTCGACCGCCGGGCGCGGTGCATTTCCCGGATTCGGGGTCTACCACGCGAGCAAGTGGGGGCTGGAGGGCATGAGCGAGGCCATGCGCTACGAGCTCGCCCCGCTGGGAATCGACGTCGTGATCGTCGAGCCCGGACCGTTCGCCACGAACTTCCTGGGCAACATCCAGCAGGGCTCACGGACCGACGTCATGGAGCACTACGCGCACGTCGGCGAGTTCTTCGAGGGCTTCCAGACGACCGTGAACGGGTTGTTCGAGAACGAGGATGCGCCGACGGATTCGCACGTGGTCGTGGACATCTTCTCTCGGCTCATCGACACGCCGAAGGGCGAGCGCCCCTTCCGGACGATCGCCGGACTCGACTTCGGCTTCCAGGCCCTGAACGATGCCTCCGAGCCGATCCGCAAGGCCGGCCTGGAATCGATGGGTGTCGGCCACTGGGACGGCCCGAAGGCCTGAGGCGCTCTCGCGGTGTGCGGGCGGCGCTACCCCGCCGCCTGCGCGTCGGTGAGCCCGAACAGGTCGAAGGGCGGCTGCACGAGGTCGTCGTGGAAGACCGCGGCGACGAGCACGACGTAGCCCACGAAGGCCAGCAGCACGACGGCCTGCGCCAGCGAGGACTTCTGGATCTCCTGGCGGTCCCGCACCTCGCAGACCTCGCCCGGGCAGTACTGCGCCTTCTCCTTGAAGATCGCCCGGTAGACCACGCAGCCGATGCAGATCCCGAAGGACGTCTCGAAGAAGAGGAACACCAGACAGATCAGGCAGATCAGCCCGGTGATCGGACTGAAGGAGTTCACCACGACCTGCAGCGCGAACATGACCGTGGCCAGGACGATCCCGATGATCCAGGCGAACTTCTTCTGCGCGGCGCCGACGTACTCCGGTGTCTGGTTGCGCACGATCCACCGACCCAGGATCAACGAGGGCGCGTAGCGCGGATTGACCACAACGCGGATCAGGATGTCGGTGAGGAAGATCGTGATCGCGTACTTCAGCAGCGTGAAGTCCCCCTGGAGCACCACGACCAGGATCGCGACGAACATCAGGACGAAGAGGATCCCGGCACCGGCGCGGATCTCCCGCTCGTTCAGGACGGGGATGTCGTAGCCGGGCACCGTCTCGCCGAACTGGAAGATCCCGTGCCGCGGCGGGCTGGTGGTCGCGCTCATGTCGGGTGTGACCTCGTCGTGGGGGGAAGGTGATGTGTCTACGGCGAGAGACCGGGAGAGTTTCGCGGCACGTCGACCGTCGGCGCGGTCGCCGAACTTCCGGCTCGACGCCGCCACCACAGAGGTTCACCATGGAACCCACCCCACGAGCGAACCCCGTTTCCTCCCGCCCAAGGAACGCCGACGACGATGTCCGACTCCACCGACTCCCACTCGGCCGCCCCGCGCCCGCTCGACGCGATGCAACGGCGCGTGCTCGGCGTGCTCGTCGAGAAGTCGAAGACCACGCCGGGTGGTTACCCGATGACGGTCAATTCGATCGTCACGGGCTGCAACCAGAAGAGCAACCGCGACCCGCTGACCGCGCTCGACGACGCCGACGTCATGAACACGCTGAACGACCTGATCAACCTCGGCGCGGTCGAGTTGATCGACTGGACGGGGCGCACCGACAAGTACAAACACCTGGCCTACGACTGGCTGTCGGTGGATCGCGCGGAGCTGGCCGTGCTCGGCGAGCTGCTGCTGCGCGGGCCGCAGACGCTCGGCGAACTGCGGGCGCGGGCGTCGCGCATGGAACCGATCGCCGATCTCGACGCGCTCCGGCCCGTCGTCGATCGACTCGTGCAGCGCGGTCTGATGCTCGAGCTGACCCCGCCCGGGCGCGGGCAGATCGTTGCGCACAACCTGTATCCGGCGGACGAACTGGCGGAGGTCCGCGAGCGGGTGGCCAGCGGGCCCTCGGAGCGCCCGGCATCGCGACCGGCAACGGGGGACTCCGAGATCGCCGCGTTGCGAGCGGAGATCACGGAGCTGCGTCAGCGGGTGCAGGCCCTCGAGGAGCGGCTCGATGCGTATCGCGGTTGATACCGCGGGCGGGTGCGCAAGACGAACGGGCCGCCCGCGTCTCGATCGGCGAGGACGTCCGCACGGACACCTCGCGCCGCGGAGGGCGTGACGTGCACTTCGTGAAGGAGAGCATCCTGCCCGCGTCGGTGGAAGAGGTCTTCGCCTTCCACGAACGTCCCGACGCCTTCGAACTCCTGCAGGCCCCGTGGGACACGGTGGAGATCATCACGCCGCCGACGAGCCTCGAGGTCGGTACCCGCGTCGAGTTGCGCACGAAGATCGGCCCGGTCTGGATCCGCATCGTGGCCGAGCACGTGGCCTACGAACGCAATCGCTTCTTCGAG
>DATFKK010000137.1 GCA_035268685.1 Candidatus Krumholzibacteriia bacterium
CCGGTTTCGATCTGTTCCTGCACGTGTGGGACATGCCGTTCCCGTTCTACGAGCACCTCGCTCCCTGGCCGACCTTCCAGGTCAACAACCGACGCACGGGCGTGTTCCTGGAGGACCAGGCGACCTCGGCCGTGAGCGCGATCGTCGACGTCCGGGCCGGTGTCGAGGGCATGATGCTCGAGACGCGGTTCACCGGCGGAGCCGTGGTCGGTATCGACGTCGTCGTCGATCGGCGGGCGGCGGATGCCGACACGTGGACGCGTGTCGCGGATGACCTGCGCCTCGAGGGTCCCGAACTGACGTGGGTCGACGCCTCGGCGGTCAGCGGCGAGAGCTACGTGTACCGTATCGCGGCGGCGAACGGCGCCTTCGCGTTCGAGTCGTCGGCGGTGACCGTGCCCACGCGGCGCCTGGCGTTGAAGAACGCCGTGCCGAATCCCTTCAACCCCTCGACCACGGTGGTCTTCGAGATTCCGGGCACCGCGGGTGCGCGGGTCCCGACCGTGCTCGAGCTGTACGACGTCACGGGCCGTCGTGTGCGGACGCTCCTGTCGGCTCCCCTCGGAGCCGGAGAGCACCGCGTGACGTGGGACGGCACCGACGAACGCGGACAGAGGGTCGCCTCGGGTGCGTACTTCGCCCGCCTGAGCGCGGCCGGCCAGAACCAGACCATGAAGTTGATGCTCGTGAAGTAGCCCCACGCCACGATCCGGTGCGGGAGGCGGTTGCTCCGCCTTCCGCACCGGTGTTAGACTGGAGTGGCTCTGGGGGAGCACCCACCGACTCGCCAGCGCCATTCGACCCGTACGAACGCCCCTCGGGAGATCCCACCGCGCGCTTGCTAAGGTCCTGACCTTCCGAAACCCGCCGGTCCGTCCGGAGGGAATCGCTTCGCTGCGGTCCGGGTGATCGCAACGATCCAGTCACGAGGACTCGAGGCCGGAGGATTTCCACGCCCATGCGCCCTGCCGTACGTGTACTGACCACGGCTCCCCACCTTCTGATCCTGAGCACGTTGATCGTCGTAGCCCTGGTCGCCCCGGGTCGCGCAGCGACGGTCGACCTCGAGCTCCGCGCCGCGGACCTGAGCGTGACCGCGAGCGACGGTGAGGTCCGGCTGGTGCTGCCGGGCGCCCACGCCCTGCGCCACACGGGTCGTCCCGAGTTGCCCGCGCGGGCCTTCACCTTCGCCGTCGCGCCCGATCGGACCGTGGTGTCGGCCGGGCTCGTCGGCGGGCAGTGGGTCCGGGTGCCTCTCGACGCGGCGCCCCGGGTCGTCGAGCCGCTGGAGCCCTTCGAGGCGCGGGGCCTCGGGGTCGAGTCCGTCTTCTCCGACGAACAGCTCGCCGATGCTGTGTACTACCCGCCCGTCGAGGCGCGCCCGGTCGGGCGGCGGGTGTGGCACGGTCAGGCCATGGTGACGGTCGAGGTCTATCCCGTGCGCGTGGACGCGCGCGGAGACGTGTGGCTGCGCGAGGGCGCGACCCTGGACGTGACCTTCGGGCCCGCGGATCCCCCCGGCGACATCGTGCGGCGGGAGCGAGCGCTGCCCGGTTGGGACCGGCGGGTGACCGATGCCCTCCGGCGCCGAGTGGTCGACCCCACGCGCATCCGTGTCGACCGGAAGTCCGCGGCGCTCGACGCCCCGGTCTCCGTCGAGGCTTCGGCCGCGGTCGGTCCCACGCTCGACAGCCGGCCGGTGCAGCACCTGATCCTGACCACCAGCGAGCTGGCTCCGTCGTTCCAACGTCTGGCCGACCATCGCAATCGGCTGGGGATGTCGTCCCTGGTCGTGACGGTCGAGGACGTGCTCGCCACCACCCGGAAGGGTGTCGACCTGGCCGAGACCCTCCGCAACTACGTGCGCGATGCCTACTCGCTGTGGGGAGTGGACTACCTTCTGCTGGGGGGCGACACCCAGATCGTACCGACGCGCTACGTGCGCAACGACTTCTACCCTTCGGGGTCGTTCACCGACATTCCCACCGATCTGTACTACGGGGGTCTCGACGGGAACTGGAACGCCGACGGGGACGCGGTCTTCGGTGAGCACTATCGCAGCAGCGCCGACCGCGGCGACGACGCGGACTTCGACGCCGAGGTGTCGGTCGGCCGGGCCACCGTCACCACGGTGGCCGGTGCCGAGGCCTTCGTCGACAAGGTCATCGCCTACGAGATCCCGGCGACCACGGACTGGCAGCACGGCGCGCTCCTGGCGAGCGAGGTCCTCTTCCCGCTGGGATGGAAGACCGGGGACCCCGTGCAGCTCGACGGTGCCTTCCTCAGCGAGGCCCTGATCGACTCGGCCTTCGCGCCGTGCGCGGCGGAGCCCTGGAACGTCGAACGGCACTACGAGATCCCGGAGAACTACCCGGCTGCGAATCCCGTGAGTCCGCAGGGCGTGATCGACGCGCTCGACACCGGGAACTTCGGTGTGTTCCACCACGTCGGGCACGGCTTCTACTTCAACATGAGCGTCGGGCCCGGCGCCCTCGTGCCCGCCGACGCCGACGGACTGACCAACGGCCCGAACTACTTCCTGCTCTACTCCTTGAACTGCAGTTCGTCGGCCTTCGACTTCAACTGTCTCAACGAGCGTTTCGTCCGCAACCCGCAGGGGGGCGCCATGGCGTCGCTCGGCAGTTCGCGGGCGGCCTTCCCGAGCGCGGCCAAGCCGCTGCAGGAGGAGTTCTATCGCGCGTGGCTGTGCGAGGGCGTCGATCGCGTGGGGGACATCTACACCATGTCCCGGCAGCCCTTTCTCGTCAGCACCCTGTTCAACACCGTGCAGCGGTGGACCCAGATGGTCTACACGCTGCTCGGCGACCCGGCCATGCCGCTGTTCCGGGACGAACCCGTCGAGGCGACGATCGCAGCGCCCTCCCAGATCACGTTGGGCAACGCGGATCCTTCGCTGTTCGTGTTCGGCCCCGGTGGTGTACCCCTCGAGGGGGTCACCGTGAGCGCGACGAAGAACGGCGAGGACACCATGGTTGCGACGACCGGGCCCAACGGTTCCGTGGCCCTGGACTTCGCGGCCGAGAGTCCCGGCGACATCGCGGTGTGGGCCTCGGGACAGCAGATCGTGCCCACGTCGACCACCGTGACGGTGGTCGAGGGCAGCGAGTCGGTGGCCACGGTGCAGGGCTTCGCGCTGGACGACGACGCGAACGCCCCGAGCGATGGCAACGACAACGGCCGGGCCGAGGCCGGTGAGCGCGTGGCCCTGCTTCCGACCATCGGGAATGCCACGGGAGTCCAGCATCCCGGCGGTGACGTCCTGCTGCGCTTGGACGACCCCTATGTCACGGTGGTCGACAGCCTGAGCAGCTTCGGCGTGGTCGCCGGATCGTCGACGGTGTCGGCCGACACCCCGGTCACGCTGGAGATCGATCCTGCCGCCCCCGACGGTCACGCTGTGGAGCTGCGCTTCCTGGTCGACGACGGGGGTGGGCAGGCCGTCCTCGACCTCGAGGCCCTCACGCTGGAAGCAGCGGAGTTGGAGGTGGTCGGTCTGCGCTTCGACGACGGCGGCGACGGAATCGTGACGAGCGGGGAGAGCGCGACCGTGCTGGTCGACCTCAAGAACTACGGTGCGGGCTCGGCCGAGGGACTGACGGGATCGCTCGTGGTCACCGACGGCGACGCGATCGTCGACGACACGTCGGCGTCGTGGCCGGCCATCGAGGGTGCCCTGGGCGTCGCGAGCACGACCACCGATGCGTTCGGGATCACCGTGAACGGCGACGCATCGGCCGTGTCGGCCGAGCTCACCGTGACCGACTCGCAGGGCCGCACTCTCGTCCATCCCTTCGACCTGGTCGCTCCGCCGAAGGTGCAGGGGCTGAGTCTGGCGAGCGCAGGCGCGGGGCGGATCCAGATCGAGTGGTCGAAGTCCGCCGCCGTCGACCTGATGGGATACCGGGTGTACCGCCGGGCCGACGGTGCCCCGGCGTTCACCCTGGCCACGCCCGACGTCCTGGTCGGATCGGCCACCTTCTTCGACGAAGGCCTCGATCCGCTGACGACCTTCGACTACGCGGTGAGCGCGGTGGACTCGGGCGGGGTCGAAGGGCCGTTGTCCGACGAACTGGCCGCGTCGACCAATCCCCCCGAGATCAGCTGCTTCCCGCTGCCACTCGGGCTCGAGACGAGCGGTGCGCTGGCGATCTCCGACGTCGACGACGACGGGGTTCGCGACATGGTGATCGGCGCCGAGACCGTCTACCTGATCGACGGCGAGTGCCAGGAGCCGCTGGACGGCGACAACGACGCGCAGACCTTCGGTCCGATCTACGACGCGTCGGCGCGCTTCGAACCCTCCTCGATCACGCTCGGGGACCTCGATCCGAACCGGCGCGGCTTGGAGATCGTGGCCATGAACCGCGACACGCGTGAACTCCTGGTGCTCGACGGGCAGGGCAACGTGCTGCCCGGCTGGCCGCAGACGCTGGCGAACTGGGCGTGGGGCACGGCGGTGGTCGGCGATCTCGACGGCGACGGCACGGCCTCGGTGCCCGACAACGAGATCGTGATCAACGACCTGAGTGGCTTCACCTATGCCTTCCACCACGACGGAACCGAGGTCGCCGACGGGGACGCGAATCCCTCGACGGTGGGAGTGATCGCGCCGCGCCGGCAGCAGGACGTGGGAGGGACCACGTACACCGAGTTCTTCGGCCGCACCACGCCGGCCCTGTTCGACGTCGACGGTGACGGCAGCCTCGAGATCCTGTTCGGGAGCAAGTACCAGAACGCGAACGCGCCCGACTACTTCTACGCGCTGCGGACCGACGGGTCGGGGACGAATGCGCCGGGTTGGCCGAAGCAGTTCGCCCCGCAGTCGGTCTTCCTGGCCAGTCCGTCGCTGGCGGACATCGATCGTGACGGTGTGACCGAGATCATCGCGCCGTGCGAGAACGATTCGTTGTACGTCTGGGAGCCCGACGGATCGAACCAGCCTGGTTTCCCGGTCCACCTGCCGAACAACGCCGTGAACTTCGATTCGCTCACGCCCTCACCGGCGGTCGGGAACTTCGATGCCGACGCGGACCTCGAGTTCGTGGCCGTGGGGATCACGCGGACGAACATCGACGGCAAGCAAGTGTACCGCAGCACCCTGAAGATCTACGATCCCGACGGCACCGTACTGGCTGGGTGGCCGGTCGTGGTCGAGGACCTGTCGGAGTCGAGTCCGGTGGTCGGCGACGTCGACGGCGACGGACAGCTCGACGTGGTGTACGGGATCGGCGGCACCGAAGCCGACGACGCCCTGTTCGCCTTCACCGCCGCGGGCGAGCCGGTGCGTGGGTTCCCGATTCCGATCAACGGTTTCGTGCGCGCCACGCCGACACTGACCGACTTCGATCAGAACGGGACCCTCGATCTGGCCCTTGCCACGTGGGACCGTCTGATCCACGTGTGGGACACGGGTGCGCCCTACGATCCCGCGCTCGCCCCGTGGCCCACCTTCCGCGGCAACGTGAATCGCTCCGGAGTCTTCGGGATCCAGATCGCCACGT
This sequence comes from Candidatus Krumholzibacteriia bacterium, assembly GCA_035268685.1. Classification (NCBI taxonomy): domain Bacteria; phylum Candidatus Krumholzibacteriota; class Candidatus Krumholzibacteriia; species Candidatus Krumholzibacteriia bacterium. The sequence goes on from DATFKK010000137.1 coordinate 5,523, forward strand.
CGGCACCCGCCGGCGATACCCCCGGGACCGTGCGACGTGCGGTCCTGAGCGCGGCCACGCCGAATCCCTTCAATCCCCGCACCACGATCGGCTTCGCGCTGGACAGCGCGTCGGACGACGTGCGGCTCGAGGTCTTCGACGTGCAGGGACGCCGCGTGCGGACCCTGGCGCAGGGCGGCTTCGCGGCCGGCCGGCACAGCGTGGACTGGAGCGGTCTCGACACGCAGGGCCGGACGGTGGCGTCGGGGGTCTACTACGCCGTTCTGGAGGTCGACGGCGAACGCGTCGGGGCGCAGAAGATGGCCCTCGTGAAGTAGTCCGCGGGCGTTCCGCGGTCGCCCCACCCGATGGCCGGTGAGGTCCCCATGCCGGCCACTCCGCGGACGATCCACCCTGGGCGCGAGTCCGCCCGGGGAGGATCGCCGTGGAGAACGCCCGCATCGCCGACCGTCTCGACGAGATCGCCGATCTGATCGAGCTCGAGGAGGGCAGCCGCTTCCGGGTGCGCTCGTTCCGCGGCGCAGCCCGGACGGTTCGCAGCCACTCGCGACCGCTCGAGGACATGGTCGGCGAAGGCGCCGATCTGACCGAGCTGCCGTCGGTCGGCAGCAGTTCGGCCGAGGCGATCGCGCAGATTGTGGAAACGGGCACCTGTGATCGGCTGGAACGACTGCGGAGCGAGGTTCCGTCGGGCACCGCGGAGCTCATGCGGGTCCCCGGCCTCGGACCACAGAGGGCCATGCAGATCCACCGTGCGCTCGGCGTGGACGACCTCGACGAGCTTCGGGACGCGGCCGAGGCCCACCGCGTGCGCGATCTCGAGGGCATGGGCGCGAAGTCCGAGGAGAAGATCCTCGACGGGCTCGAGACGCTCGAGCGCACGGCGGGACGCATGCTGGCCCACGATGCCGCCGATCGGCTCCGCGGCATCGGTGCGCACCTCGACGCCCTCGATGCTCTGGACCGCTGGCAAGTGGCGGGCAGTCTCCGTCGCGGCCGCGAGACCGTCGGCGACCTCGACATCCTCGTCGAGGCCTCCGACCGCGAAACAGCCCTGGACGCGATCCTGGATCACGACGACATCGACGAAGTGATCTCGCGCGGTGTCGAACGGACCTCGGTGCGACTCGAGTCGGGTCTGCAGATCGACTTCCGTTTCTTCGAAGCGAAGAACTTCGGCGCCGCTCTGCTCTACTTCACCGGTTCGAAGCAACACAACATCGAGCTGCGCAAGCGCGCGCGGAAGCACGACTGGAAGCTCAGCGAGTACGGTCTGACCAAGGGCGACACCGTGTTGGCCGCGCACGACGAGGCCGCGGTCTACCATCGTCTGGGCCTGGCGTGGATCCCGCCGGAACTCCGCGAGGCCCGCGGAGAGATCGAAGCGGCCGAGAACGACGAGCTGCCGGCGTTGATCGAGGCCGACGACGTCCGCGGCGACCTGCACACGCACACGAACGCGACCGACGGGACGGCCTCGATCGAGGACATGGCGGCCGCTGCGCGGGAGCGGGGGTACGAGTACCTGGCGATCACCGATCATTCGAAACGCGTGAGCGTCGCCGGTGGGCTCGACGAGAAAGCCCTACGCGACCACGCGCGCCGGATCCGCGCGATCGACGACGAGCTCGACGACCTGTGGCTGCTGGCCGGCGTCGAGTGCGACATCCTGAAGCACGGCGACCTCGATCTCGATCTCGACCTGCTGGCCGAACTCGACTGGGTCGTGGCCTCGGTCCACTACGATCTCGGCGTGGGCGAGTCGAAGATGACCGACCGCCTCGTCGCGGCGGCCGAGAGTGGTGTCGTCCACACCATCGGGCATCCCACGAACCGCCGGATCGGAAGCCGGGATCCGGTGCGCTTCGACCTCGACACGGTGGTCGCCGCCTGCGCCGAGAACGGGGTGTGCCTCGAGATCAACGCCCAACCCGAGCGCCTGGATCTTCCCGACACCCACGTGATGGCCGCGCGTCATGAGGGGGTCCGCTTCACGCTGGGCACCGACGCCCATCGCCCCGAGGGCCTCGACCTGATGCCCGGCGCGATCGCAGTGGGCCGGCGCGGCTGGCTGCGGGCCCGGGACGTGCTGAACACCCTGGGCCCGGACGACCTGCGCGAGCGGATGGGACGGAGCGGGCAATGAGCACCAGGAAGCAGGTCCGCGAAGCGGTCGATTCCATGAGCCGATCCGAGGCGCGGTCGCGGGCCGAGGAACTGCGCGACGAGATCAGTCACCATGATCACCGCTACTACGTGCTGAACGACCCCGAGATCTCCGATGCCCAGTACGACGAGTTGATGGCCGAACTCGAGGCGATCGAGGAAGCGCACCCCGATCTGGTGACCGACGACAGTCCCACCCAGCGCGTGGGAGCTCCTCCGCGCGAGGAACTGGGAACGGTCGATCACGCGGCGCCCATGATGAGCCTCCGCGCCGTCGACGACGAAGACGCCTTCCGACACTTCGTCGACACCTGCAAGGAGGAGCTGGGCGTTCGCGAGCTCCCCCTGGTGGCCGAACCGAAGTACGACGGGCTGAGTGTCGAGCTCGTGTACGACGACGGTCACCTCGCACGCGCGTCGACCCGTGGTGACGGTTCCACGGGGGAAGACGTCACGGCGAACGTCCGCACCATCCGGCAGGTCGTCCTGCGCCTGCAGCCGGAGGGCGTGCGCATGCCGAAGCATCTGGTGGTGCGTGGCGAGGTGTACATGGACAAGCAGGACTTCGACGACTTCAATCGCGCGCAGGAGGACGCCGGCCGCAAGACCTTCGCCAATCCGCGCAACGCGGCGGCCGGGAGCCTGCGTCAGCTCGACTCCGACGTCACGGCGCAGCGTCCCCTGAAGGTCGTCTTCTACGAGATCATGGAGTCCTCGCGCCGCGGCCCGTCGACGCACTGGGAGTGTCTGCGGCTGATGCGCGATCTGGGCCTGCGGACCGACGATCGGGTCCGGCGCCTCGAGGATCCGGACGACGGGGTCGATCGGTATCACGAGCTGCGCGACGAACGCGAGGACCTGCCCTACGAGATCGACGGCTGCGTGTTCAAGGTCGACGACCTGTCCGACCACGACGAACTCGGGACGCGCGCGTCGAATCCGCGCTGGGCGATCGCGTGGAAATTCCCTTCGCGTCGGCGCGTGACCCGGATCGAGCACATCGAGGCCCAGGTCGGGCGGACCGGCGCCCTGACCCCGGTGGCGAAGCTCGAGCCCGTCCACATCGGCGGGGTCGAGGTCAGCAGCGTGAGCCTGCACAACCAGGATCAGATCGACGAGAAGGACATCCGGATCGGCGACCACGTCCTGGTCGAGCGTGCCGGCGACGTGATCCCACACGTCGTCGAGGTCGTGAAGAGCAAGCGGAACGGTCACGAGGAGCGCTATCACCTGCCCCGCACGTGTCCGGCCTGCGGCCACGAGGTCGTGCGGCCCGAGGGCGAGGCCGTGACCCGCTGCCCGAACGTGTCGTGCCCGGCCCAGCTCCGGGCGACCATCCAGCACTTCGGGAGCAAGGAGGCCCTGGACATCGACGGCCTGGGCGAGCGGCTCGTCGAACAGCTGGTCGACGCTGGGTTGGTGTCGAGTCCGGCCGACCTGTTCACGCTCGACGTCGACGACGTGGCCGCCCTCGAGGGTCACGGTCGGAAGAGCGCCGAGAATCTGGTCCGGGCCATCGAGTCGGCGAAGGACGACGTGACCCTGCCGCGTCTCGTCCACGCGCTGGGGATCCCGCACGTGGGCAGGGCGATGGCCGACGAACTGGCCCGGGCCTTCGGGTCGCTCGACGCGCTGCGCGCGGCCGATCGTGGCGACATGATGGGGGTCGAGGGGATGGGTCCGGTGGTCGCCGCGTCGATCGAGGAGTGGTTCGCGAACGAGGCCAACGGGGAACTCCTCGATGCTCTCGATCGCCACGGTCTGGTGCCGGAGACGGTGCCGCGCGGGCACCGTCTCGAGGGACGCACGGTGGTCCTCACCGGGTCGCTCGACAGCATGACCCGCGACGAGGCCGAAGAGGCCGTCCGTATGCAGGGCGGGCGGGCCCGCTCGAGCGTGTCGAGCGAGACCGACTTGCTGGTGGTGGGCAAGGACCCCGGCGACACGAAGACGCGAGACGCCGAGGAGCACGACGTGGAGACGCTCGACGAACCGCAGTTCCTCGAGCGGCTCGGTCGCGCCCGGAAGGCCGAAGGCTGACCCGCGCCGTGGGGTGGATCCCCATGGACGAATGAGCAGGCACCGGATCCATGGAGCCGGTCGGGGTCCGCACTCTCTGAGCTCTGAGCGCACAGATGGGAGGGGAACGATGCCGCACGCCGGGATCGAGGGTCCGGACCACGCGTGGGTGATGTCGCCGGACCCCGACGACGTCCACGACGAGCTTCTGGAGCTGTCGCCGCGACGCTGGCGCGCGGTGGTCTTCGATCTCGACGGTGTGATCACCCGCACCGCGTCGACACACGCGGCCGCCTGGAAGCAGGCCTTCGATGCATTCCTCGCAGAGCGCGGCGAGCGGGGTGGCGAGGACCATTCCCCCTTCGATCCCGACGACGAGTACCGCCGCTACGTCGACGGCCGGCCGCGCTACGAAGGAGTGCAGACATTCCTGCACGCTCGCGGCATCGACCTGCCGCGCGGCGAACCGGACGATCCTCCGGATCGGGCCACGGTCTGCGGTGTGGGCAATCGCAAGAACCGGATCTTCCGCGAGCTTCTCGACCGCGACGGGGTCGAGATCCTGCCCGGTGCCACCGACCTGATCGACGCCCTGCACCGTGCCGGCCTGGGCGTGGCCGTCATGACGTCGAGCAAGAACGCCGACGCGGTGCTGGCCGCCGCGGGACTCGACGATTCCTTCGACGCCAAGGTCGACGGAGTCGACGCCGAGGTCCGTGGCCTGGCCGGCAAGCCCGAGCCCGACGTCTACCAGGCGGCCGCGGCCGCACTGGAGGTGGACCCGGCCGAGTGCGTGGTGTTCGAGGATGCCCTGGTCGGAGTGCAGGCAGGAGCGCGGGGTGGATTCGGGCTGGTGATCGGCGTCGATCGCGAACACCGCGGCACGGCTTTGCGCGATGCCGGGGCCGATCGGGTGGTCACCGGACTCGACGCCGTCCGCGTGGACGACGACGGGAGCGATCCCGTGCCGTCGGCCCTCGATGCCTTCGACGTCCTGATCGGCGAGGCGGATCCGGCCGACGACCTGGGTGTGTTCCTGGACTACGACGGCACCCTCACCCCGATCGTTGCGCGCCCGGAGGACGCCGAACTCGACGACGCGATGCGTGCCGTCCTCGAGCGCCTGGCCACGACCTGCACGCTCGCGATCGTCAGTGGGAGGGACCTGGCCGACGTGCGCGGACACGTCGGGATCGAGTCGATCCACTACGCCGGAAGCCACGGTTTCGAGATCGATGGTCCGCGGGTCCGGGCCCGGCGCGGCGAGGAGTTCCTCGACGACCTCGACCACGCCGAGCACGAGCTGCGGGGGGCGCTCGACGCCGTCGACGGCGCGCGGGTCGAGCGCAAGCACTTCGCGGTGGCCGTGCACTTCCGGGGCGTGGACCGGGCCCGCGTCGACGAGGTGCGCGCCGCGGTCGAACGCGTACACGCCCGCCGTCCCGATCGTCTGGAGCGGACCGGGGGCAAGGAGATCCTCGAGTTGCGCCCGGCCATGGAGTGGGACAAGGGGCGGGCCCTCTGCTGGTTGGCCCGCGAACTCGGTGCGGACGTGGACCGGGTCCCCACGATCTACATCGGCGACGACACCACCGACGAGGATGCCTTCGCGGTTCTGCGCGAGCAGGGCATCGGCATCGTGGTGACCACCGAGCGCCGGCGTACACGAGCGAGCTATCGGCTCCGCGACGTCGACGAGGTGCGCCGTTTCCTCGAGCGTCTGGCCGCGGAGCGGGAGGCGGCCCGGTCATGACCGAGGCCTGGACGCTGCGGTACCGCGGATTCGTTCCCGAGGAAGAGGGGCTGCGCGAGGCGCTCACGACGCTCGGGAACGGGTATTTCGCCACACGCGGAGCTCTGGCCGAGTCGCGCGCCGGAGAGGTTCACTATCCCGGGACCTACCTGGCGGGAGGCTACGACCGCTTGGTGACCGAGATCGCCGATCATGAGATCGAGAACGAGGACCTCGTGAACTTCCCCGACTGGACCGTTCTCCGGTACCGCATCGCTCAGGGCGACTGGATCGACCCCGAGGACATGGAGATCGTCGACCACGAGATCGAACTCGACCTGCGGGCGGGAGTGCTCGCGCGGTGGACCCGCTTCCGCGACGCGCAGGGGCGTGAAACGGAACTGCGACAGCGACGCCTCGTGCACATGGAGCAGCCGCACCTGGCGGCGATCGAATCCACCGTGATTCCGCTCAACTGGAGCGGCGACCTGGAGGTCCGGTCGGCCATCGACGCCGGCGTCGTCAACGACGGGGTCGCGCGCTACCGGCGACTCGACGGGCGACACCTCGAGATCGTGGAAACCACCGAGCGGGACGAGTCGACGGTCCGGGCCCGCGTGGTCACGCGACAGTCGCGCCTGGTGATGGTCCAGGCGGCACGCACACGGATCGTGGCCGGCGAGGGCGTTTCCGCCGGCCGCCGCCGTGGCGTCGACGAGGACGGGCTGATCGGCCTGGATCTGGGATCGGAGGTGCGGCCCGACGCGGCCCTCCACGTGGAGAAGGTCGTGGCCCTGACCACCTCGCGCGATCACGCCAGTACCGAGTGCGGGCAGCAGGCCGATCTGATCCTGCGACGGGCCGGGTCCTTCGAGGACCTGCTCGGTCACCACCGGCGCGCGTGGGAGCAGCTGTGGCGGCGCTTCGACGTGGGCATCGAACATCCCGACGAGAGCGCCGAAGACACCGATCGTATCGTCCATCTCTACCTGTTCCACCTGCTGCAGACAGTGTCTCCCCACACGACCGACCTCGACGTCGGTGTGCCCTCGCGCGGCTGGCACGGTGAGGCCTACCGTGGACACGTGTTCTGGGACGAACTCTTCGTGTTCCCGCTGCTGAACCTCCGCCTACCCGAGATCACGCGGTCGCTGCTCATGTATCGGTACCGGAGGTTGGGAGAGGCGCGAGCGGCCGCGGCGCGCGCCGGGTACCGAGGGGCGCTGTACCCCTGGCAGAGCGGGAGCAATGGTCGCGAGGAGAGCCAGCGCCTGCACCTGAATCCGCGCTCGGGGCGTTGGATTCCCGATCACTCGCACCTGCAGTACCACGTGAATGCGGCCATTGCCTACAACGTGTGGCAGCACGCGCAGGTGAGCGGCGACCACGAGTTCATGTGCACCTACGGAGTGGAAATGCTCCTGGAGATCGCACGTTTCTGGGCGAGCGTGGCGACCTGGAATCCCGAACTCGAGCGCTACGAGATCCTGGGGGTGATGGGCCCCGACGAGTACCACGACGCCTACCCCGGCGCGACCGAACCGGGACTGGACAACAATACCTACACGAACGTCATGGCCGCCTGGGGACTCGGCCGCGCGCTCGACGCCTTCGAGAACCAGTCCGAAGTCCGTCAGCGCGAACTGTGCGAGACCCTCACGCTGGACGAGGCGGAGTTCCACGAGTGGCGACGGATCAGCGAGCGTTTGCGTGTGGTCTTCCACGAGGACGGCATCCCGAGCCAGTTCGAAGGCTACGAAGGTCTGAAGGAGTTCGACTGGGAGGGCTACCGCGAGCGCTACGGCGACATCCAGCGGCTCGATCGGATCCTGGAGTCGGAGGACGACACTCCGAATCGCTACAAGGCGTCGAAACAGGCCGACGTCCTCATGCTCTTCTACCTGTTCTCGTCGGAAGAGCTGGTGTCGATCTTCGATCGACTGGGCTACGGCTTCGATCCCGAGGACATTCCGCGGACCATCGAGTACTACCTGCACCGGACCTCGCACGGTTCCACGTTGAGTCGCGTGGTCCACTCGTGGGTCCTGGCGCGTTCCGATCGCGCCCGTTCGTGGAGTTTGTTCTGCGACGCCCTGCGCAGCGACATCGACGACATCCAGGGAGGAACCACCCCCGAGGGCATCCACCTGGGTTCGATGGCCGGCGCGGTCGACATCCTCACGCGGGGATACACCGGAATGGAGCCGCGCGACGAGGTGCTGCGCTTCAACCCCCGCCTGCCCGACGAACTCGCACGTCTGCATCAGCACATCCACTACCGCGGCCACGCCCTGGAGGTCGACATCACCCGGCAGGTGCTCGACGTCCGGGCGCTCCGAAGCCAGGAGCCGCCGATCCGCATCGGTCTGGGCGAAGAGGAGTACGAACTCGAAGCAGGAAGCCGGGTCCGGATCCCGCTCGATCAGGAAGGACAGGCATGAGGACCGAAACCGAGGGCGCCGCCACCGCGCCGCAGACCGAGGTGTTCCGCGTGAAGGACTGTGCACTGGTGGCCCTCGCCACCGGGCGCAAGGCCCGATCGCTGCAGGAATTCCGCGAGGTCCTGCGCTCGATCGAGGCGGGGAGCATCTATCACCACTTCTGGGGTGGTCTGCTGCAGCCGCGCTTCGAGGAACGGGAATTCAACAACGACTTCGCATCGTGGGTTCGTCACGGGATCCACGACGCCGTTCTGGCCGAACGCCTGGCCGCTCTGCACCCGGCCCGCTTCGTCGACCTCGAGGAGCTGCGGACCGAGATCCTCGACCTGGTCGACGACCGCATCGACGAGGCCGACCACTTGCTGTGGACGCGGCCGACCGAGCAGTTCGAGTTCATCTGCTCGCAGATCGTGGTCTTCGACACCGAGATCCGCTTGAGGCACCCGCG